>JACCUM010000401.1 GCA_013811805.1 Geodermatophilaceae bacterium
TGTTGTGCGGGCTGGTGGTCCGGGTCGTTCGGCGGACTGGTCACGCGAAGGCCTCCTGGATTGACGAGCGTCCTCGGTCCGACGCCGAAATGATGGCCCCGGTTCCGCAGAATCTAGCCGCCGAACGACCCAGTGTGCCGTCAGTCGTGATCGTGCCCGGGTGGCGTTGCGTCCTCATCCAACCGAACAGGTCGGCCTCGCACGAGGGGGTCGCGCCGGAGGGTCTCGATGAGCGCCGCTGATCCGCCGACGCACGTCCAGGTGTCGTCCCACAGCGCTGAGACGAGCCATGAGCGATCCGCGGGAAAGAAGAGATCGGGTAGGACGCCGTTCTCACTTCGCATGTGTCCGGTGCGCCAGGTGAGTGCCTGCTCCGGTCCGGCTTCGACCAGCACGTAGGGCCAGTCCCAGTAGAGGCTGACCTTGGGAACGTTGTCGAAGACGATGTCGTGGGCGCCGGTGTCGAGAAAGCCCAGCCACCACGGCTGGTCCGGCGTGTGGTCGGTCAGATCCCTCAGCAGGACCTGCTCGTGCAGTGCCGTGCTGATGTCTGGAGCCTCCGGCTCGTAGACGGTGGCATAGGCCTCGAAGACCGCGGGGATGGCCGTGTTGATGGTCCGGCCCATGATCGGCGGGTTCGCGATCCAGGCCACATCTGAGGCCGTCCCGATCCGCCAGAGTCGTTCGTCCCTGCTGACCTCCACCAGATCATCCAACCCGATTGGGTAGTCCCAGGGTGTACCGGATCCGTGGCGCCGGTGGCATTGACCACCTTGAGCTGCGGCTGCGCTGTATGGCATCGGGCACCTGCCGGCCGAAGCTCACGAGTTCACGGTGTCGGGGCGGAAGCAGACCCGCCGCGAGGACGTACGGCTGCATCGGGGGAGGGTAGAACAGGCCGGCTGGATCACGCAGCGCGGGCTGCCGGTCACCAGGCCGTACCGCATCGCCGCCGACCTCCTGGCCGGACGAGAGGATGCCGGCGCCATCGGCCTGATCATCGCCGACGCATTGGTCGAGCGGCTCTATCGACTCGATGAGGGATGGGTCATCAAGGGCGCCACCGCGCTCCTGGCGCGCAGAATCTCCGCGCGTCACACGATCGACATCGACATCTACCGGGCCGGCGCGATCGCGGATGTGGAGCGGCAGCTGCGCGATGCCGCCTCCCTCGACATCGGGGATTGGATGCGGTTCGAGGTCGGCCCGTCGGTGAACGTCCGGGCAGCCGGCGCTCAGGGAGCACGGATCAAGGTGCAGTCGTTCATCGGGACCAAGACTTGGGCAGCTTTCCAGGTCGACCTTGTGGCCGACGGGATCCAGATGACCGGGAAGCCGGATACGGTGCTGCCCCTCACCGCGATCGAGATCGGTGACCATGGCGATGTCAACCCTCGTCGGCCCCGGGATGACCGCGTTATTCGGCTCCACCCCTTGGCGGGACTGGGCTGTCGTGGCCTGCGCCTGATAGGGGCCGGAGTCGCTGGTTGGGAGCCCCGGTGATGCGGAGAGCCCGTAACTGATCACGCGTTCTGGCGGCCGCTGCGATAGTCGGTGCGTGTTCGACGAGTCTCGGGTTGCTGTCGCGGCGAATCCGGTGGTCGAACTCCTGGTCGCGGAGGCTGCCGGGCCGAGCGAGCGCACGCTCCTGGTTATTCATGGCGGTCCAGATTGGGACCACACGTATCTTCGGGACCCGCTCGGTGAACTTGGTGGCACTCACCGGCTGCTACTGCCGGATCTGCGCGGCTGCGGCCGGTCCACTCGTGGTCTACCTGAGGATCAGTACTCTTGGGATCTCATCGTCGCGGACCTGCTTGCTCTCCTTGATCACGTTGGCGTTCGAAGGGCTGACGTGCTCGGGTTTTCGACCGGCGGCCTCGTTGCGCAGCGACTGGCGCTCGCGGCTCCGACACGGGTCCGCCGGCTCATCGTTGCTTCCAGCAGCGTCTTTCCGGTGCCCACGAACGCGTTCAACGGATGGCAGGATCGGTCCCGGCGCCAGGCCGAAGCGACCAGACAGGAGCCGGACCCGACGGACTTGTCCGGCCCAGAGTTGACCCGCGCGTGGGCCACGACCTCGGCCTCGATGAACGTGTGGCGCGCTGACCGGCAACCGGAATATCTCGGTCGCCTCGATGCAGTTCATTTTTCCGGCGATTGGGCGCGGGTATGGCTCAGCGGCGAGCTTTCCTCGGCTCGACCGCAGGATGCCGCCGCACGGCTGAGGAAGACGGCGGTGCCGATTCTGTTGCTTCATGGCCGACAGGACATGATCTTTCCTATGCATCTCGCCGAACAAGCGGCCGTCGAGATACCGACCGCGCGCGCCGCTGTGCTGGACGACGCCGGTCACATGGCGCATATCGATCGGCCAGAAGCGTGGCTGTCAGCCGTTGCAACCTTCCTGGCCTGAGCCGCCCCAGCCGATGGACGAATCAGACCGACGGGGAGCGGTCACCCCTCGCCAGCGCCGTGCAGCTCTTCGCCTTCGTCGTAGCCGAAGAGCTGTTCGCCGTCGTCGTGGCCGAGCAGGAAGGTGAAGCGGGCCAGGTCGGTGCGCAGTGCGTTCAGGTCGTAGCCGTCGGCGCTTACGAAGCGGTCGAAGGACGCGGCGAGCTGCGTGCGGTCGACACGGGCAAGCCACTGGCTGATGAACCTAAGGGCTTCAGCGAGTTCGGCGGCGTCGATGAGTCTGAGGCGCACCTCGGCAGCAGGCATCAGGGCCTCCTCGACGAGTCGCTGGGTGAGCGTGGTTCAGTTGTCGCGCGCTCGGCCTTCTTGGCATTCTGTTGTTGCCGGCGGGCGTGGGCCAGGCGGTAGGAGGCGGTGCCGGTCTCGATGATCTGCCCGGCGTGAGCGCCGCCCAGCAGAACGCCAGCGCGGCGACAACGTCGGCCCCGTACCTCGGTCCCTCGCCTTACAAGGCCGGACGATCTTCGGTTTCAGCGCCTGCCCGAGGGCCTTGCGAGCGTGGCTGCGATGCCAGCCTGTCGTTGCGCACAACTCGTCCAAGATCACACCCTTGGCGGCCTTGTCGGCGCGTTTTGTACCGCGTCGCGATCGTCTTGGTCACTGCCTTGCGCTGGCTCACCGTCAGTCCCATCGATCGGGCCTACCGGCGCGATCGAAGCCGGATCGGTAGGCGCGTGGCCAGGGTCGAAGATCCCGGTGCGGAGCAGGTCGCTGTGGGAGTGCCGGACAGGACGTTCGGAGGGCAGAAGCAACCTGTCGGGATTTTGCCCTTGAGGCACGACCCGCGTGCCCGCGCGAGACAGCGTCTTCGACGAGGCGTGCGACCTCGTTCAGGCTGGGCTGCTCGATGAGGGGCCCACTTGCACGCCGTCGCTGGCGCCAGCTGGGGCGGCGCGCTGAGGCGGAGCTACTCGGCTTCGACCGCGGCGGCGAATGCGGCCATCGACGGGAACTCCCAATCGGGCGCGACACCTGCCGATGGCGCCGGGGTCGCGCCCCAACCGGGACGGTCATGCCGGCGATTGAGCCACGCCGTGGGCAGCCCCGCCTTCTTGGCGGGGACGTGGTCGTGAAACAGGCTCTGGGCCACGTGTAGCAGCTTGCCGTCGCCGACCCCGAGCCGCCGGATTTCCTCGGCTAAGGCGTCGAAGTTG
>JACCUM010000449.1 GCA_013811805.1 Geodermatophilaceae bacterium
GTACTCACCGACTCGGAGTCCGCCTTAAACGGGATTGTCGAGCAGCGCGGCGGCGCTACCAACGACGAGACGTCCTGTTATTTCGTCGTCAAGAGCGCTGAGACGACCGACATCGAAGACGGCCTGGCCTGCGGGCCGGTGCTCTTCGTCGACGGTGACGCGGGACAGCCGTATCTGACCTTCCCACTCGAAGCCAGTACGGGGGACGGCGATGCCCAGCTGACGGTGGCACCCGAGCCGCAGGCGCCCGAGCCCGCCGCGCTGGCCAACCCAGACCTGCTACTCCGCCCTGACGGAGGAACGCCCCCTGAGGGAAACGGCGGCCTGGCCGTACCCGAGCCACCTCGGGCCGAAGCGGGCACCTTCACGGCCGTCCCAGGAGAGGGCCTCGAGCTCGACGCCACTCCTGCGACCGCGCGGATCGGCAGCCCGACGATGAGCATCAGTGTGACCGCCATCGCAGAAGCCAGTCGCTACGGACAGGGCGACGACGCACGCCGCCCTGCCGAAGGTGAGAAGTTCGTTGCCTTCGAACTCGTCTCGGGCGCTGGCGAGACCGGCCCCATCGCCGAGTTCAGCGTCGCCGTACAGGCAGATGACGACGATCCGACCCCGCTCCCCGACGGCACGGACCTGTCGGGGGGGCCCTCGACACTGGCCATTTCGGTCCCGGAGGACACCGGCGATGTCAGCCTGGTGGTCACCGAGGGCTCGATCGTCCAACGGCTCTCGCTGATCACCGGTGAGCCGGATCCGGGCAACATCGCCCTCTGGCAACGGGCGAACCGTAACCAGATCGTGGGGTTCAGCCAAGGCCTGACCATCCGGGAGAGCGCGCCCGGGTTCATCACCGCGGACTTCCCCACGACGCTGTCGGTCAGCGAGGTCGGCCTGAGCTACTTCCAGGGGCCCGACAACCTGACCCCTTCGGCGCCCACCCAGGCCTTCTTGGTCCTGGACACTGTGGTGGACATCGATGGGCAGTTGGGTCTTCTGCCGCCGCCGTTCTGGACGCTGACCCTTCCGGACGGGACCGTGATTCCGGCCGGCGACTTCCGACCTGAGCCGGACCTGATCGGCATCTTCTTCGAGGTGCCGGCCAGCTTCAGCGCGGGCACGCTGACCTTCGGAGGCGTCGGTCCCAACGATGGCGTCACCTTCGACACCCTGGGCTTGGTGTCGGTGCCGCTGGCAATACCCGAAGGCTGACCGCCGAGCCGCGGCATCCAATCAACGGCGGTCAATGATCTGGGGTCACCGATCGGGCTTCGGGAACACATGGCAGTCAGGCGACCTAGGGTCACTACATGTCCGAGGTCTCGATCATGTGGTTCCGTCGCGATCTGCGGCTCGGCGACAACCCGGCCCTGCTGGCGGCCCGGGACGCGGCTGGCGATGGAGCTGTGGTCCCGGTCTTCGTCCTGGATCCAGTGCTGTGGAAGCCTTCCGGAGGCCCACGACGTGCCTTTCTGCTCGATTGCCTGAAGCACCTCGACGAGGCGATGGCCGGCCACCTCGTCGTACGCCGTGGCGATCCAGCCACCGTGATACCGGAACTGGTCGCTGAGTTGGGCGCCAACAGTGTCCACATCGCCGCGGACACCGGGCCCTACGGTCGTCGCCGCGACGCGGCTGTCGGCGCGGCACTGAAGGGAACCGAGTTGGTCAGCACCGGATCGGCGTACGCGGTGACGCCTGGACGGGTGAAGAAGGCCGACGGCGAGCCGTACCGGGTCTTCACTCCGTTCGCGAGAGCATGGCGGGCACATGGCTGGCGACTTCCGGCGACAATCCCCGGCGCCATCCCATGGATGTCTAATGTGGACAGTGAGCCACTTCCCCCAGTTCCTGAGCGAGACGACCTGAAGCTGCCCGCAGCGGGGGAGGGCGCGGCTCACATGTCCTGGAAGGCTTTCCGAGACAACAAGGTCGCCGACTACTCCACCGAACGCAACCGGCCGGACCTGGACCGGACGAGCCGGCTCTCGCCGTACCTGCATTTCGGCTGCATCCATCCGCGCACACTGCTCGCCGACCTCGCCGCACTGACCGACCTCGCCCGGCAGAACGGCCGCGGCGCTCATACGTTCGTTAACGAGATCGCCTGGCGGGAGTTCTACGCCGATGTGCTCTGGCACCAACCGGATTCGGCCCGCGACTACCTTCAGCCCCGCCTCAAGAAGATGGCCTACAGCAGCGGCCCCACAGCCGAGGCCAACTTCACTGCCTGGACCCAGGGTCGGACCGGATACCCGATGGTCGATGCAGGGATGCGGCAACTACTGGCCGAGGGCTGGATGCACAATCGGGTACGGATGCTGGTCGCCTCGTTCCTGATCAAGGACCTACATCAGGAGTGGACGCGCGGAGCACGGTGGTTCATGCGCCACCTCGTCGACGGGGACCTCGCCTCCAACCAACATGGCTGGCAGTGGGTGGCCGGCTCCGGGACCGACGCGGCCCCGTACTACCGGGTGTTCAATCCCGTGTTGCAGGGCAAGAAGTTCGACCCGGACGGCGACTACGTACGCCGCTACGTCCCCGAACTCCGAAACGTGGAAGGCGGCAAGGGCGGCCGGATCCATGAGCCGTGGGAGCTTCCCGACGGACTACCGGCCGGATACCCCGAGCGAATCGTCGACCACGCCGACGAACGTGAGGTGGCCCTCGAGCGCTACGCGGCCGTCAGGGACTGACCGGCGGTCCTCGGCCTGACGGCCCAAGGGTCCTGGTCTCAACGAAACGCACGCCGGATCACCAATTGGCGATCCGGCGTGCAGTCCGAAGCTGAAGCGGTGATCAGAACGCGGTCAGCGCCTGATCCCCCTCTTCGAGGTGACGGTCGCGGCGATCATGACCAAGATCGCCGCCAGGATGATGCTGATGATCCAGCGCACCCAGTCGATGCCGTCGGTGGCGGCAACGCCCAGCGCACCCGATACGTAGTAGCCGATCAGCACACCGCCGATCCCGCAGAGCACTGTGAGCCACAGTGGAATGTTGTCACGATCGCCCGGCGCGACCAGCTTGCCGAGCAGGCCGATGATGATCCCAGCCACGATGAGACCGATGATCTCCATGTCACGTCCTTTCAAGACGTCGACATCGTTCAACGCGAACGACGCAGGTAACAGGATGCCCTATCCGGAGCCTCAACAAACGTTTCGCCACGATGAAGATCTTCTTAGGTTGTTTGTCACGAAACGCGTTCCGCAGCAAGGGCGTCCTTGATCTTCACACGGCCGCCCTTACCTAGTAAGGCTCCAGCATATATGCGTCCGCCGATCCGGACAACAACGACGATCGCCAACACCATCAGAGCGACGGACAGCGCGATCTCCCACCAGGCCACCGATCCGGTCGCCACCCGGATCGGCATCACCATCGTGGACAGCACTGGGACGAACGACGTGACCCGAGCCAGGGAGCCATCCGGGTTCTGACCAGCGGTGATCGCCAGCACCAGGGCGGCGACCAGGATCAAGGTCATCGGCAGGAGCACCGACTGCAGGTCCTCCTGCCGGCTCACCAGCGCACCACACACGGCGAACAGCGCCGCGACCAGGGTGAATCCGAGCAGAAACCAACCCAGGACCTGTACGACGGTGGCGATGGCCGCACCAGGCACGGTCAGAATGTCAAAGGCGATGGCCCCGCCCAAGCCGGCGGCACAGATGAGAACGAGCTGGGCCAGGGCCAGCACGCCCAGGCCGATGATCTTCCCGGCCAGCAGCTGCCAGGGTCTCACCGCGGCCAGCAGGACCTCGATGACCCGGCTGGCTTTCTCCTCCACCACCCCCTGCGCGATGAACTGGCCGAAGAAGATCAGCAGGGTGTAGAGCAGCAGGATCGAGACAAAGGCCACGAGCGCCTTCTCCCCCACCTCCTCCGCGTCGTCCGCAGCCGGCTGCAGTGCTGTTACGTCCAGTGAAACCGGTTGCAGGATGGTCGGATCGACGCCCTCGTCAACCAGCC
This sequence comes from Geodermatophilaceae bacterium, assembly GCA_013811805.1. Taxonomy (GTDB): domain Bacteria; phylum Actinomycetota; class Actinomycetes; order Mycobacteriales; family Geodermatophilaceae; genus JACCQS01. The sequence continues at coordinate 3,976 of JACCUM010000449.1, forward strand.
GTCGCGCCAACGCCAGCCCGTTGACGGCACCATTGATGGCCGCGCCGAGCGTGTCGTCCAGTGACTCGCTGACGAGCACGGAGTTGCCGTCGATGACGGCGGCGTCGATCTCCTCGCCTTGTACCGCCGCTCGCGCGGCGGACTCGTCGTCGTACTCGATCACCTCGGCGTCCAGGCCGAAGATGTCGGCCTGCTCCTGGATCGCCGCGGAGAGCCCCTGCGGCGCACCAGTGAGGCCGACAGTGACGTTGCTCGCACCGGACTGGATGAGCACCTGGAAGACGACCGAGCCCATGATCAGCACGATGATGAAGATCGAGGACGCGATGAATCCCTTGTCCTTGAGCCGGGTGAGGATCTCCCGCCTGGCGATCAGGCTGACGACCCGCGAACTGCTCATCCGTACATCGCCCGTACGGTCGTAACTCAAGGACGCCGTACGATCAGATCCGCTCACGCGGCGACCGCCTCGCGCAATCTGATTGGTCGGCTTGTGGCGCGCTCCGCTCGATTACTCCTCCTCGTGCGCTGCGCGCACCGGTCCGCTCCTCCCTCGCTGGCGCTCGGTCGATGCTCCCGTCCTCTCGCCGATGCTCGCTCGCGCTCGCTGCGATGCTCACGCCGCCACCGCCTCCCGGAACATCTCCACCAACGTCGGTTGGCGCCAACCGAACTGGGCGACCGAGCCCGCGGCCATCGCAGCCGAGAGGACGTCCTGGTCGCGGCTGGGATCATCGAGCTGGAGGAGCACCACGCCGTCCTGGGCGGAGTCCACATGGGCGTAGCCGAGTTCCCGCGCCCAGTGACCGTCCGAACCCGGGATCACCACGCGCAGCTGCCGATTGGCCTCCCGTTCCCGGAGTTGGGCCACGGTCCCGGAGGCGACGATCGTTCCGCCGGCCAGGATGCCGACGGCATCACACAACCGCTCCACGAGGTCGAGTTGGTGGCTGGAGAAGAGCACCGGCACGCCCCGGGACCGGCGCTCGGCGAGGTTGGCGGCCAAGGCGTCCACGCCCGTCGGGTCCAGACCGGAAAAGGGTTCGTCGAGGATCAGCACATCGGGGTTGCTGACCAGAGCAGCAGCCAGTTGCACCCGCTGCTGGTTGCCGAGGGAGAGCTTCTCGAGGGCATCCTTCGAGCGCTTCCCCAGGCCCATTCCGTCGAGCAGGTCGGTGGCCGAGCACCTCGCCGCCGCTGAGTTCATGCCATGCAACCGGGCGAAGTACTCCAGTTGCTCGGCCACCGGCATCTTTGGATAGAGCCCCCGTTCCTCGGGCATGTAGCCGATCCGGCGGCGTACCTCGAGGTCGATCGGCCGCTGCTGCCAGCGCACCTCGCCAGCATCGGCTCGGGCCAGTCCCATGGCGATCCGCATGGTCGTGGTCTTGCCCGCCCCGTTGGATCCGCAGAAGCCGTACATCTGTCCCGGAGCCACCGTGAAACTGACTTCGTCGAGCACCACATTCGCCCCGTACGACTTTCGCAAGCCGTCGAACTCCAGCATGCGGCCAAACCTAGTCAGCCGGTCGTCGGGGACTCCCTGCCACCGCTGGAGAACCGGTATCGCCAGAACGTCGGCACCACAATGGCCACCACGACCATCGCCACGACGATCAGCAGGCCGCCGCTGACCATGGTCACCGGGACCGACACCGCGGCCGCCATGGCACCGGCCCGCAGGTCACCCAACCGTGGACCGCCGGCCACCACGACGATGAACACACCCTGCATCCGGCCGCGCATCACATCCGGCGCCCCCGACTGCAGGATCGAGGTACGGAGCACCGCGCTGACCATGTCCGCCGCCCCGGACAGGGCGAGGAAGAACACCGCCCAGAACAATGACGTGGTCACACCGAACAAGGCGACCGCGATCCCCCAGACCGCGATCGCCACCAGGATCACCGCACCCTGCCGGTGCACCCGAGCGACCGGTCCGGACAGCACGCCGGCCACGACCGCGCCGATCGACATCGCGGCGAACAACCAGCCCAGGGCATTCGATGAACCGGCGAAGGTGGTGTCGGCCAGTTCCGGGAGAACCGCCCGGGGGAAACCGAAGACCATCGCGATGATGTCGACCACGAAGGTCATCAGCAGGACAGGCTGAGTGCGGAGGAAGGTGAAGCCCTCTCCGACGCTGCGGATCGCTCCCAGCAGGTTGATCCGGCCGCCACCACCGCCAGGCAGCAGCGGAGGCAGGCCGCGCAACAGCGGCAGCGCGATCAGCAGCCCGACTGCATCGACCGCGTAGGTCAAGGGCAGATCACCGGCCCCGATCAGCAGCCCGGCGAGAAGCGGCGCGCCGATGATGCCGGCCTGGGTGACGGTCATGTTCAGCGCGTTCGCGGCGGGAGTTCGACGCAGGCCCACCAGCGCCGGGATCGTGGCGCTCCGGGTCGGCGCATTGACCGCAAAGCAGGCGGACTGGAAGAAGACCAGGATCCAGAGCAGCCACAGCGACCCGCCGCCGGGAAGCAGGGACTGCAGGAACAGCCCGATCGCGGTCAACGCGGCACCCGCGGAGGTGACCAGCAACAGCAGCCGCCGGTCCACGGCGTCAGCGATCGCACCGCCGAGCAAGCCGAAGATCACCAGCGGCACCAGCGCGACGATCGAGGTCACACCGACGATCAGCGACGAGCCGGTGAGCAGGTAGGCCTGCACCGGCACGGTGACCAGGGTCATCTGGGTGCCGAGGACCGTGACGACCGTCCCGAGAAAGAGCCGCTTAAACGCCGGAACCTGCAGCGGCGTCGTGTCGACCGCCAGCCGCCGCAGCCAGTTCACCGTCACCCGCGACTCACAGAGCCGGATTCCCGGACGTTATGCGCATAACGTGCAGGAATCGGCAGCTTTCCGGGACGTTATGCGCATAACGTCCGGGGGAGGGAGCCTCGGGTCATGGGGCGAGGCGCTCGGTGACCCAGCCGTCCTCGGTACGGCGAAACCGCAGCCGATCGTGCAGCCGATTCTGCCGCCCCGCCCAGAACTCCACCGACTCCGGACGCACCCGATAGCCCTGCCAGCCGGCCGGTCGGGGTACCTCGCCACCTTCCGGGTACGCGCGGGCCTGCGCGGCCCAGTCCGCTTCGAGTTCCGTACGGCCGGAAATCACTTCGGACTGACGGCTGACCCGGGCCGCGATCCGGGCGCCGTACGGACGGCTGGCGAAGTAAGCGTCCGACACCGCCTCGTCGACGCCCTCGACCGGCCCGCTCAGCCGTACCTGGCGATGCAACGAGTGCCACGGGAAGACCAGCGCGGCGTACGGGTTGGCGGCGAGCTCGCGGCCCTTCGCCGAGTCACCGTTGGTGAAGACCACGATGCCGGCCTCGCCGTAGGACTTCATCAGCACCAGGCGGGCCGCGGGCATCGAATCGGCACCCACCGTTGCCAGCACCACCGCGTTCGGCTCGGGGATGCCGGCCTGCACCGCATCGTCGAACCACCGCCGGAACTGCTCGAGCCAGGTCGTCGCCAGTTGGTCCTCGGTGAGCCCGGTGTCCCCGTATTCGATTCGCCCCGCAACCATTCGGGACCCGCTGCCCTCGCTCACTCCTGCATGCTCGCACTCCCGCATTCCGGCAGCTCCTCATGCCCTGCCAGCGTTGCGGGTTCGGGTCGTACGGGCGCCGGTTCCAACAAGAGTCCGGGCGCGCTACCGGCGCGCACGGCGGTAGGTTGGACAGACCGGGAAGCCGGCCGAGAAGCCAGCCACGACCCAGCCACAGCCAGGGAGACTGCCCCGATGTCCGACGATTTCGTACCCGGTCTGGAAGGCATCATCGCGTTCGAGACCACCATCGCCGAGCCGGACAAGGACGGGGGCTCGCTGCGCTATCGAGGCGTTGACATCGAGGACCTCGTCGGACGGGTGACCTTCGGCAACGTGTGGGCGCTGTTGGTCGATGGCAAGTTCGGGCCCGGCCTGCCGCCGGCCGAGCCGTTCCCGATCCCGGTGCACACCGGCGACGTACGCGTCGACGTACAGGCCGCGCTGGCCATGCTCACCCCGATCTGGGGCTATCAGCCACTGCTGGACATCTCCGACGACGAGGCCCGCGATCAGCTGGCCCGGGCCGCGGTGATGGCGCTGTCCTACGTCGCGCAGTCGGCTCGCGGGATCGGGAGGCCGATGGTCCCGCAGAAGCGGATCGACGAGTGCCGGACCATTGTCGAGCGGTTCATGACCCGGTGGCGGGGCGAACCCGATCCGCGGCACACCGCCGCCGTGGATGCCTACTTCACCTCGGCGGCCGAGCATGGGATGAACGCCTCGACCTTCACTGCCCGGGTGATCGCCTCCACCGGTGCCGACGTCGCCGCTGCCCTGTCCGGTGCCATCGGCGCCATGTCCGGACCGTTGCACGGCGGCGCGCCGTCCCGGGTGCTGCACATGCTCGACGATGTGGACAAGGAGGACGACGCGCGGGCGTACGTCAAGAAGCTGCTCGACGGCAAGGAGCGGCTGATGGGCTTCGGGCATCGTGTCTACCGCGCCGAGGACCCACGGGCTCGCACGCTGCGCAAGGCCGCCGAAGAACTGAGCGCCCCCCGGTTCGAGGCCGCGCTGGCGCTGGAGAACGCCGCCCTGGCCGAGCTGCGCGAGCGCCGCCCGGACCGCCCGATCGAGACCAACGTCGAATACTGGGCGGCCGTCGTCCTGGACTTCGCCGACGTCCCCGCACACATGTTCACCTCGATGTTCACCTGCGCCCGTACGGCCGGCTGGTGCGCCCACATCCTCGAACAGAAGAAGACCGGCCGGCTGGTGCGACCATCTGCCCGCTATATCGGTCCGGATCCGCGCTCACCGCAGGATGTCGAAGGGTGGGACTCCATCCCGCATCAGCTGCAGCTGGCCACGGGCTGACCTGGATGGGCATCGCGATCCCGACCGAACTCCTGCCGGTCGACGGGCGCTTCGGCTGCGGCCCCTCCAAGGTCCGTCCCGAAGCATTGGCCGCGCTGGCCGGCGACGGGGCGGCGCTGATGGGGACCTCGCACCGTCAGAAGCCGGTCAAGTCCCTCGTCGGCCGGGTACGCGCGGGCGTGCGTGACCTGTTCGCGCTGCCGGACGGGTACGAGGTGGTCCTCGGCAACGGGGGTACGACGGCCTTCTGGGATGCGGCGTCCTTCGGGCTGATCCGAGAACGGTCGGCGCACGGTACGTACGGCGAGTTCTCCGCCAAGTTCGCCACGGTGATCCAGGAGGCGCCGTTCCTGGGAGATCCAGTGGTCTGCCGGGCCGAGCCGGGTTCGCTGGTACTGCCCGCAGCGGTCGAGGGCGTGGATGCCTACGCCTGGGCACACAACGAGACCTCGACCGGTGTGATGGCCCCGGTCCGGCGCCCGCCTGATGTGGTTCAGGATGCGCTGGTGCTCATCGATGCCACCAGCGGCGCAGGTGGTCTGCCGGTCGACATCGCCGAGACCGACGTCTACTACTTCGCGCCGCAGAAGTGTTTCGCCGGAGACGGCGGGCTGTGGATCGCGTTGATGTCCCCGCGCGCACTGCAGCGGGTCGCCGAGGTCAAGGCCAGCCGGCGCTGGATGCCAGCCTTTCTCGACCTGTCGATCGCCGTTGACAACTCGATCAAGGAACAGACCTACAACACCCCGGCCGTGGCGACGCTGTTCCTGCTTGCCGACCAACTGGACTGGTTGCTCGGGCGTGGTGGCCTGGCGGGGGCGGTTCGCCGTACGCGCGACTCCTCCGGTCGGCTGTACGACTGGGCGGCCGCCTCGCCGTACGCGAGCTGTTTCGTGACCGAGCCGCGCGCGCGCTCCTACGTCGTCGGGACGATTGACTTCGACCACTCGGTGGACGCGACCGAGCTGGCCGCGGCGCTGCGCGCGAACGGAATCGTGGATACCGAGCCGTACCGCAAGCTCGGCCGCAATCAGCTCCGAGTCGGGATGTTCCCCGCTGTCGACCCGGATGACGTGAGCGCACTGACCCGCTGCATCGACCACGTGGTCACCGAACTGCGCTGACCCGGACGTGCGGGGGTCGCCGCCGTACTCCGGCCGCACCTGTCCGACACGGAAACGTGCTTTCGGCGACTCGTGGCGACTCCGAGGCGACAGCGCGTCGGTCCCGGATAGTCGCGAGAAGCGCCACTAGCCTGCGAGGCAGAGGGCACAACCTCGGGGCCTCGAGCGCCCGTACCGGGAGGTAAGCATGCGCACGCTGCGATTCGTCGAGCTGGCCGAGGACGGCCGGACGTTGCTGCTCGCCCCGGACGTGCCGCAGGCCATCGACAACGGGGAGCGCTTCGCCCTGTCGATCGACGAGCGACTGCGAGCCGCCTCCCGGGGGGATGTCAGCCGGCTCGGGCAGATCGAGATCGACGTCGGTGCTGATCTGCCGCCCCGGGAGATCCAGTCCCGGATCCGGGCCGGGGAGAGCGCTGAACAGATCGCTGCCGCCGCCGGCATGCGGCTGGACCGTGTCGAGCGCTACGCCTATCCGGTGCTGCAGGAACGCACCCGGATGGTGGAGCAGGCGCAGAAGGCGCACGTACGGCTGCGCGACAGCCAGCCCGCGCTGCCGTTGGCCGAGTTCGCCGCGGAACGCCTCGCGGTCATGGGTGCCGGCGAGAGCCGCTGGGACGCCTGCCGGTCCGGGGCCAACTGGGAGGTCC
>JACCUM010000506.1 GCA_013811805.1 Geodermatophilaceae bacterium
GGTATGCCCCGCGGCGTCTCGACCCGTGTCGGGCAGCGCGGGGAATCCCTGTCGGTGGGTGAGCGGCAGTTGGTCGCGATCGCCCGCGCCTATGTCGCCGACCCCGATCTGCTGGTGCTCGACGAGGCGACCTCGGCGGTGGATCCGGCCACCGAACGACGATTGACCACGGCGTTGGACACCCTGACCCGTGGCCGGACGACCGTGACGATCGCGCACCGCCTGTCCTCGGCGGAGCGTGCTGACGAGGTGATCGTCGTCGACGGCGGTCGGATTGCCCAGCGAGGTCACCATGCAGCCCTCGTCGGAGTGGATGGTCCGTACGCCGCATTGCACGCGTCCTGGCGGCGTACGGCCGGTCGCGACGCCGATCCGGAACCACGGCTCCGCGAGAGGCGTCTGAACGTCGGGAGCCCCTAGGCTCGTCCGGCGATCAGCGAGTCACCAACCTGGATGCGGCCGCTCCGGTCAGTCGGCAGGAGAGGATCTACAGTGCGCCACGATGGCCGCGTGAGAGGGAAACAGTGAGTCAGACCGACGAGAACGACAGCAACCCGAACCACACCGTGCCCAGCCACCCCGAGGCCAACGCCACAGGCCAGTATTCAGCCACAGGCCGCCCCACGGGGTCGGAGGACTTCGGGTCGCCCTACAGCGGACCCCCACACACCCAGGCCTTTGTGACGCAGCCGGGGCAGGCAACCGGTTACGGATACGGCGAACCGATCGGATACGCGGGGCCCTCCGGCTACCAGGCTCCCGGCTACGGTCAGGGCATTCCACCGCCCGGCTATTCCCCGGGCCCCGGCCACGCGCCCAACCCGGGAATTCAAGCGCCCTACGGCTATCCGCAGTACGGCTACACCATGCAGCGAGGGCCCGTCCGGCCCGGGGGTGCGACTGCCTCGGCGGTGCTGATGTTCATCCAGGCCGCCGTGGTCCTGATCTCGACGTTCTACGTCCTGTTCTTCGCGAGCCTGGCCGGCGGTGCCAGCGCCGCTGGAGTGTCGGAGGCCGATTCGTATGAGACCGAGTTCACGATTATCGGCATCCTGCAGCTCGTCTCGGTCGGCCTGCTGATCTTCGGCGGCGTGCAGTTGCTCAGCGGGAGCGGCAACGGACGCGTGCTCACTATCGTGGCCTGCGGGGTCCAGTTGGCCTTCGTCGTGTACTGGATGATCCGGATCGGCTCGCTCCCGGAGTTCGACATCGACGGCTCGACGTTCTTCTTCGTGGTACCGCTGATGTACGCGGTTCTTCCGCTCGTGGCGCTGCCGCTGGCCCTGGGTAGACCGGTGAGTGAGTACATCGCCGCCAAGCAGATGGGCCGCGCGGCCGCGTCCTGACAGGGGCAACAATGGTGGCCGTGACCCAGGCACTCGACCCGAGGATCGCCGATCGACTGCGTGCCGACGATCGCGGACTCTTGCCTGTGGTCGTGCAGAGCGTCGAGTCCGGCGAGGTGCTCATGTTGGCCTGGATGGACGGCGAAGCGCTGAACCGGACCCTGCGCAGCGGCCGGGCTACCTACTGGTCACGCAGCCGAAGCGAGTATTGGGTCAAAGGTGAGACCTCGGGCAACACGCAGAAGGTCTGCCAGGTCCTGCTCGACTGTGATGGCGACACCATCCTGTTGCGGGTGGAGCAGACCGGACCCGCCTGCCACACCGGCGCGCCGACCTGCTTCGGCACCGAATTGACGGTCGAGCCGGGTGCAGCTGGCTCCTCGGAACTGCAATGACCCGCCACACCGGACCGGACCGCGCTGAGGTGCTGGCCCGGCTGTCCACCGAGCCGGTCGTTCCGGTCACCCGCCGACTGCTGGCCGATGGTGAGACCCCGGTCGGCCTGTACCGGAAACTGGCCGGCGGTCCGGGTACCTTTCTGCTCGAGTCCGCCGAGCCCGGTCGCTCGTGGTCTCGGTACTCCTTCGTCGGCGTACGTTGCCCGGCGACCTTGACCGAGCGGGACGGCCGTACCGAGTGGATCGGCAATCCGTTGATCGCCGACCTGCCGCAGGATCCGCTGGCCGCACTCGGGGCCACGATCGCAGCGTTGCGTTCACCGCGGGACCCGGGTTTGCCGCCGTTGACCGGCGGCCTGGTGGGCTACCTGGGCTACGACACGGTACGGCGTCTCGAGCGACTGCCGGCCACCAATCCCGACGAGCTGCAACTGCCCGAGCTGGCGTTCCTGGTCGCCTCGGACCTCGCCGTGCTCGATCACGTCCAGGGCTCGGTCCTGCTGGTGGCGAACGTCTTTGCCGTGACTGACGACCATGTTGTTGCCTATGAGCAGGCCATCGCCCGGCTGGATGAGATGACCGTTGCGCTGACCAGGCCGGCGCAGCATCCGGTCAACACGATCGGGATCGTGGCCCCACAGTTCAACTCGCGTACCCAGACCGGGGACTACGCGAAGTCCGTCGAAGTGGCCAAGGACCACATTCGGGCCGGCGACATCTTCCAGGTCGTGCTGTCTCAGCGGTTCGAGGTGGCGACCTCGGCCAGCGCCCTGGACATCTACCGGGTGATGCGCACAACGAATCCGAGCCCGTACATGTACCTCCTCCGCTTCGAGGACGGGGTGGATGTGATCGGTTCATCGCCCGAGGCGTTGGTGACGGTCAAGGACCGGACCGCCGTCATCCGGCCGATTGCCGGGACCCGTCCGCGTGCCGAGGATCCCGAGGAGGACCAGCGCTTGGCCGCCGAACTTCTCGGCGATGCCAAGGAGCGAGCCGAACATCTCATGTTGGTCGATCTCGCCCGCAACGACCTGGGTCGGATCTGCCGGCCGGGGTCGGTCGACGTGGTGGAGTTCATGAGCGTGGCCCGCTACAGCCACGTGATGCACCTGGAGTCCACGGTCTCGGCGACGTTGGCCACCGACATCGCGCCCTTCGACGTACTGCGTGCCGCTTTCCCGGCCGGGACACTGTCCGGTGCCCCGAAGCCTCGGGCGATGGAGCTGATCGAGGAGCTCGAGCCCGCCCGACGAGGTATCTACGGCGGAGCGGTCGGCTACCTCGACTTCGCCGACGACATCGACGTCGCCATCGCGATCCGTACGGCTGTGCTGCGCAACGGTATGGCCTACGTCCAGGCCGGCGCCGGAATCGTCGCGGACAGCGATCCGGTCGCGGAGGAGGTAGAGACCCGGCACAAGGCGCAGGTCGTGCTTTCAGCGATCGCCACGGCCGAGAGCATGCGAGGAGTCACATGACCGACAACCCGTCAACGGCCGGGTCGGACCGGCGCGGCCTGCTCCTGGCAGTGGCTGGTTGCGTGGTGGCCGCCACAGTGCTGCTCCTCGCTTCCGAGCAAGAATGGTTACGGCTCTCGCTTCCAGCGCAGCCACCGCTGCCTGGTGAGAGCCAGAAGTTGACCGGCCGGGAAGTGGTGGACTCGCTGGTGCCGGTCGGCATCGTGGTCGGCGCCGCCGGATTGGCGCTGATCGCCGCCCGTCGCATCGGACGCCTTGTCGTGGCCGTCGTTCTGGTCGTAGCGGGCCTCCTGCTGATGGCCTTGATCGGGTTCTTCCTCTACGACGACGGATCCAGTGTCGCCTACAGCTGGGCGCAGGCCTATGCGGAGGTGGGGGAGTCGGCGTTCCCGGCTCGCGAGGTGTCGGTGATGCCCGCGGTGGTCGCACTGCTCGCGGGCGGGATCCCCGTCGCAGTCGGCTGCTTCACACTCGCGCGTGGCAGGTGGTGGCCGGTGATGGGCGTTCGGTTCGAACGCCGTACTCCTCTCGATGCTTCGGGGAAAGCTGCGGGGCCATCGAGATCCGGCACCGCGGAGCAAAGCGATCCGCATCCGGCAGCCAGCGAGGCAGCCATGTGGGCTGCTCTGGAACGCGGTGAGGATCCGACCATATCGCCGGCCCAAGCGGGTACGACGGCGGCTCCCGCAGCCACCCGCGACCAGCCGGGTCCGCGTCCCTAGTTACAGTTGCCCGACCTGGCCACGGCGAAGGGACAAGTCCTCAAGGTGACAGTGCTCGACGACATCCTGGGCGGCGTTCGTGCCGACCTTGCCGACCGCGAAGCACGCCGACCGCTAGGGGAGATAAAGGCGGCGGCTGCCCGCCGCGAGGCACCTGTCGACGCCCGGGCCGCCCTACAGGCGCCGGGGGTAGGGGTGATCGCCGAGGTCAAACGGCGTAGCCCGTCCAAGGGCCGGATCGCCGAGATCGATGATCCTGCGGCGCTGGCCGTTGAGTACGAGGCCGGTGGTGCACGGGTCGTGAGTGTGCTGACCGAGCGACGGCACTTCGGAGGTAGCCTCGAAGACCTGGGGGAGGTGCGGAATCGGGTGGCAATTCCCGTGCTGTGCAAGGACTTCATCGTCAGTCCCTACCAGGTCCACGAGGCCCGGGCATGGGGAGCGGATCTATGCCTGCTCGTCGTCGCCGCCCTGGGGGACGAAGCGTTGATCAGCCTGCTCGAACGCGTCGAGTCGCTGGGCATGACTGCTCTCGTCGAGATCCACGACGAGCAGGAGGCCGACCGGGCGCTGGCCGCCGGGGCGAGCGTGATCGGGGTCAACGCTCGTAATCTGCGCACCTTCGAGGTTGATCGAGGCACCTTCGACCGGATCGCGCCGGGATTGCCCTCTTCGGTGATCAAGGTGGCGGAGTCCGGCGTTCGAGGTGCGCACGACCTGATCGCCTACGCCAGCGCAGGTGCGGACGCGGTTCTGGTCGGGGAGGGACTGGTCACTTCGGGGAATCCGCGTCAGTCCGTCGCCGATCTCGTCACGGCCGGCGCGCACCCGGCGACCCCGCGTCCGGCTCGCTGAGCCGTTTTGCCGATTCCGGCCACCATGAGTGCACCCAGCAGGGCCGGGAGCGATGTCGAGCCCGGCAACAATGCCGCGATCGCAGGCCGATTCGGTCCGTACGGGGGGCGATACGTGCCCGAGGCCCTCGTCGCCGCGCTCGACGAACTGGCCGACGCCTACGCGAGCGCGAAGGCCGATCCGGCGTTCCGGGAAGCCCTCTGGGCTCTGCAGCGCGACTATTCCGGGCGACCGACCCCGATCACCGAGGCCAGGAGACTGAGCGAGCACGCCGGCGGTGCGCGGATCTTGCTCAAGCGGGAGGATTTGAACCACACCGGCTCACACAAGATCAACAATGTGCTGGGCCAGTCTCTGCTGACTCAGCGGATCGGCAAGTCCCGGGTGATCGCCGAGACCGGTGCCGGCCAGCACGGGGTGGCCACCGCAACCGCTGCAGCGCTGATGGGGTTGTCCTGCACGGTGTACATGGGCGAGGAGGATACCCGGCGGCAGGCACTGAACGTGGCCAGGATGCGGCTGCTCGGCGCCGAGGTGATCCCGGTGACAACTGGCTCGCGGACCCTCAAGGACGCGATCAACGAAGCCTTTCGCGACTGGGTGACCAACGTCGAGACGACGAACTACGTTTTCGGCACAGTCGCTGGACCGCATCCGTTCCCGACGATGGTCCGCGATTTCCAGCGGGTGATCGGGGACGAGGCCCGCGAGCAGGTGCTCGACCGCTTCGGTCGGCTGCCCGATGCCGTGGTCGCCTGCGTCGGAGGCGGCTCCAACGCGATCGGAATCTTCACCGCGTTTCTCGGGGACGACGACGTCCGACTGCTCGGACTCGAGGCCGGTGGGGACGGGGTCGAGACGGGCCGGCATGCAGCCACGTTGACCAGCGGCCTGCCGGGAGTGCTGCACGGCGCGAGGTCCTATCTCCTGCAGGATGAAAACGGCCAGACCATAGAATCGCATTCGATCTCGGCCGGCTTGGATTACCCCGGCGTCGGGCCTGAGCATGCCTACCTGCGCGACATCGGCCGAGCCAGCTATGTCCCGGTCACCGACGCAGAGGCGATGAAGGCGTTCGAATTGTTGTCTCGCACAGAAGGAATCATTCCGGCGATCGAGTCGGCGCACGCGCTGGCCGGGGCCCTTGTTCTGGGTCGTGAGCTGGGTCCGGATGCGCTGATCCTGGTGAACTTGTCCGGCCGAGGTGACAAGGATGTCGCGACCGCTTCGGAATACTTTGACCTGGCCGGGCAGACCGAGGCCGAGCGGGATCTGGCCGCGCAGGCTCCTGAGGAACAGTGACCTGCAGGTGAGCGTCCTGGCAGCGCGACTGGGGGCGGCGCGAAAGGAGAACCGGGCGGCGCTGATCAGTTACCTGCCGGTCGGGTATCCGACCGTCGAGGCATCGATCGAGGCGATGGTAGCCAGTGCCGGCGGCGGGGCTGATGTCGTTGAGATTGGCGTCCCGTACAGCGATCCCGGGATGGACGGTCCGACCATTCAGCAGGCCGTCGACCTAGCCGTCCGCGCCGGGGTGGGAATGCGCGACGTGCTCCGTGCTGTCGAAGGCGTCGCCGAGTCCGGCGCCGTGCCGGTCGTCATGTCGTACTGGAACCCGATCGAACGCTACGGAGTCGATCGCTTCGCCCGCGATCTGGCCGCGGCCGGCGGGGCGGGGGCGATCACTCCGGACCTGATCCCCGACGAGGCTGCGGAGTGGGTCGCCGCGGCTGACCGCGCCGATCTCGATCGGGTCTTCCTGGTGGCACCCTCATCGACGGATGTCCGGCTGGCCATGACCGCCACAGCTTGTCGTGGCTTCGTCTACGCCGCATCGACCATGGGTGTCACCGGTACGCGCGCCGAAGTCTCCTCAGTTGCGCCGCTTCTGGTCGCCCGGGTCCGCGCGATCAGCGGCCTACCGGTGGCGGTCGGCCTGGGTGTCAGCACCGGAGCGCAGGCCGCCGAAGTGGCTGGGTACGCCGATGCGGTCATCGTCGGCTCGGCGTTCGTACGCGCGCTCCTGGACGCCCGCGACCCTTCCGCGGGAGCCAAGGCCGTCCAGTCGCTGGCCGCCGAACTAGCCGAGGGCGTACGCCAACTCGCCTGAGCCGGCAAGTTGACTCAGGTGCCTGTGGCGGAATGATGAGGAACAGGGGTACCGACTGCCTGGCGGCAATGGAAAGGGAGCGGTCCTCCTAGACGGGACGGTGCGTCGCCCGGCGAGGCCGTGGACCCCTACCGCTCACGTACTTCTAATGCACCTCGAAGCCCGAGGGTTCGACGAGGTGCCGCGGGTAGTCGGCATGGACGAGTTGGGCCCCGAGGTGCTCACGTTCCTGCCAGGGACGACGGTGGAGTGCGGAGGCCGTGGCCGGTATGGGTACACACTGATGACGCACTCGCGCACGTAGGCCGATCGCTGCGCCGCTACCACTATGTGGTGGCCGCCTTCGTTCCACCGCAGGGAGCCTTCTGGCGCACGTCCCGGCGGCCGTGGCAGCCGGGTGACATCATCGGCCATAACGATTCCGCCCCGTACAACGCCGTCTGGCAAGACGGTAACCGCAACCCCGTCGACGTGCTGGGCGGTGTGCGCGGCCGTCTAGTCGGGTTCGTCGACTGGGACCTCGCCCACGCCGGCTTCAACTTCTCCTGGATGCCTACGGCTACCAGGGAGCTATCGACGCCCTGCTGGACGAAGTCCGAACGCGGGTGATGCAGCACGCCGCGGGCATCCGCGAATTGACCGCCGGGGACCCACTGCTTAGTCGGCTGATCCGATTGGGTTTCATCGATGGCCTCAACCGAGCACTCGCGCAGCTCGAGGCGGATACCCCAATGTTGCATGGCACTGTCAACTGATGGCCGGGTTG
>JACCUM010000527.1 GCA_013811805.1 Geodermatophilaceae bacterium
GTGGACCATGCGCCCGAGGCGTGCTTGGGAGAGACCGCATCCCATCCGGTTGGCACGCAGCTCTGCGCCAAATAGCGCCAACGGCGAGGCGTCCGGATTCAGCTCTCGCTGCTGCTGTGGCACCGCCGGACCTCCTCGACACATGGCAGGCGCAGGACCGACCATCGCGCGGGCGGCGTACCGACCGTACCTCCGCTTCGCGGTCGTGTACGACCGATCACGCGAATGCGCCAGAGGCCGATGCGGACAAACGTCTTGTCTAGATCACCGGTCACCGCCGACAGCCCGCAGCACAGGCCAATGACGCAATCTTGGCAATCGACCACGCCTGCTCCGCCGATCGGACCGCCTCCGGTGTGTCCAGTTCGGGGTTGGTCTGTCCGGGTGACCCCTGCTGATTCGGCCACGGTGCTCGGATCGGCCGCGCGATGATGCCGCTCCACTGACCGCAGAGGCTCGGCTGTGGAGGTTCAGGGTGATCGGGGAGACGGTTGGGAGCGGCCTGGCGCCCGCGCGTTGGGGTCCAGATGAGGAGGTCCGGGCGTGCCCGGCGGTGTACGTTCACGCGGCCAGCGGCCGGGTAGCTCCGATGATCGTCGTGGAGTTCAAGCCGCTACCGGTCCGTATCCAACGGGAGCCGTTGTCACTGTCGTTCCGGGTCTTGGATCACCTCGACGGTCATGGTTGGTCACCGTGCACGGACCTGTTCGACGCGGGCCGGTTCTGCTCCGACGCGCTGGTCCCGGTCCGGGTTACCGCCTTGGGAGCGGTCACGATCGAAGACGGTCTCGATGTGCTTTTCACCGGAGCGCTGGGTGCGGTGCCGCCGGTGTGGGTGGAGGCCGTGCGCTACGGCGGGCAGGTTGTCGTGCTGGCCGGTGTGCTCGTGAACTTGCACGAGCCTGGGTGGGAGGACCAGCTCGCCGACGTGGCGCGCCGGGGGTTTCTGCTCGGGGCGATCGGAGCGGCCACGTTGCCCAGTAGCTGGCCCGCTCACTGATCGAAGTCCATGGTCGCCCTCGGAATTGTGGCGCTGTGCGCGGTGGTGGGTGCGGCGGCCAGCGTGGTGGTGCTCGTGTGGGCCGAGCAGTGTCTTTGCCTGCGGGTTGGTGGTGTCGGCAGGGTGGTTGCCGCAGTCGCGGCGGCGGTGGTGTGCGGGATCATCGGCTGGCGCTACGACGGCCAGGTGACCCTGCCCGCGATGCTGTGGCTGGCGTGCCTAGGCGTCGCGCTGTGCGTGATCGACATCGTGCACCACCGGTTGCCTGATGCTCTGGTCGTCGCCCTGTTCGGAGGTGGTGCCGTGCTTGTTGGTGTTGGCGTTGAGGGCATCGGTGGGCTGTGGCGCGGCGTGGGCGCGGCTGGCGTGGTGCTCGTCGCTGGTCTGCTCGGCCTGTTCGCGGCCGGTTCGGGTGTCGGTCGAGGCGATGTGACGTTCTCCGCTGCCCTTGCCTTGTTTCTCGGGGCTCGAAGCTGGACAGCGGTGGTGTACGGGTTCCTGTTCGGTGCCGTGCTGCTCGCCGTCTCCGCTGTCAGTCTGCTGGCTCGTGGTGGGGGTCGGAATCGGCGGCTTGCGGCCGGGCCGTCGCTGTTCCTGGGTGCGGTCGCGGCTGTCGTCGGTCTTGCTCCGTGAGGGTGACATCGTCCCTCGTTTGGCCTAGCCATGTTGGTTGGGTTGGGGTCATCGCTTGATCTTGTTGAGGATCTTTGGGCGGTTTGGCCACGAGATGTGGCTGGGTCCGGTACGCAGACGGTCGAGCGACGAGCGGGCTAAGTGGGGGGACAAACTGGCCACCATGAAGAGCATTCGGTTCACCTGGAGGGCGGCGCTGGTCGCGGCACTGCTGTCCTGTTCGGCCGTGCTCGTGGGGGCCTGTTCGCCATCGCCGGCAGCACCCGAGGTCACACCGGCACGCACCGATCTGCCCACGCCCCGTCCCGGCGATGATGAGCGCGCCCGGGTGACAGCCGCCTATCAGCGGTTTTGGGCGACGACTTGGGCGTTGGGGTCTCGCCCTGCGGAGGAGTGGGAGCCACAGCTTCAGCGGCTGACTGTTGATCCTCAGCGCACTCTGTTGTTGACGGGGTACCGCACGCTGCACGAC
>JACCUM010000260.1 GCA_013811805.1 Geodermatophilaceae bacterium
GGCGTGACGCACGTTCCGTACGGCGACACCGCCGCCCTCGAGGCAGCCGTGGACGAGGACACCGCGATGGTGATGCTCGAGCCGATGCTCGGTGAGGGTGGGGTTGTGCCCGCGCCGCCGGGATACCTCGCCGACGCCGCAGCGGCAGCACGCAGCGCCGGAGCACTGTTCGCCCTCGACGAGGTGCAAACCGGGATGGGCCGCACGGGCGCCTGGTTCGCCCATGAGGAAAGCGGAGTGCAGCCGGACCTGGTCACTCTGGCCAAGGGGCTCGGGGGCGGCCTGCCGATCGGGGCGATGCTCGCCTTCGGCCCCGCGGCCGACCTGCTACAGCCGGGTAGCCACGGGTCCACCTTCGGCGGCAATCCGATCTCCTGTGCCGCCGCACTTGCCGTGATCGACACGATCGCCGGCGACGGTCTGCTCAGCCGAGCGAAGCAGATCGGTGCGTTCATCGCCGAAGGTGTCGCAGCACTCGCCGACCCGCTGTTCACCGGTGTCCGCGGTCAAGGTGCGCTGGTTGCGATCACCATGTCCCAGCCGCAGGCGGCGGCGCTCGAGTCCGCGTTGCGTGCCGAAGGCTTCCTGGTCAATGCGGTCGCCCCGGATGCCATCCGACTGGCGCCGCCGTTGGTGATCACCGACGACAAGCTGAGCGCGTTTCTCGACGCGCTCGGCACGATCACGATGGGGAGCGACTCATGACCCGGCACTTCCTGCGCGACGACGACCTCACCGCGGACGAACAGGGCGAGATCCTTGCCCTCGCGGCGGAGCTGAAGGCCAAGCGCCCGGGCGGCCCGAAGCCGTTGGCGGGGCCTCGGACCGTGGCCCTGATCTTCGACAAGCCCTCGACCCGTACCCGGGTGTCCTTCTCCATCGGGATCGCCGAACTCGGCGGCTATCCGCTGGTGATCGACGCGCAGAACAGCCAGCTCGGCCGCGGTGAGCCGATCGAGGACACCGCCCGGGTGCTGGACCGACAGTGTGCGGCGATCGTGTGGCGAACCTTCGGCCAGCAGCGGATCGAGGCGATGGCCTCGGTCAGCCGAGTTCCGGTGATCAACGCACTGACCGACGAGTTCCACCCCTGCCAGATCCTGGCCGACCTGCAGACCGTTGCCGAGCGACGTGGGGCACTGGCCGGGCTGACGATGACCTATCTCGGGGACGGCGCCAACAACATGGCGCACTCCTACCTGCTCGGCGGCGCGCTGGCGGGGATGCACGTACGAGTCGGCTCGCCGGGGACCTACCAGCCCGACCCGACAATCCTGGACCGGGCCGGTCGGCTCGCTGCCGAAACCGGCGGATCTGTGCAATGGACCTCCGACGCCGCGGCCGCAGCTGACGGGGCCGACGTGCTGGCCACCGACACCTGGGTATCGATGGGGCAGGAGGGCGAGGGCGGCGACCGCGCGGCGCCGTTCGCGCCGTACGCCATCGACGCGTCGGCATTGGGGCTGGCCGCAGACGACGCCATCGTCTTGCACTGCCTGCCCGCCTATCGCGGCAAGGAGATCGCTGCCGAGGTCATCGACGGTCCGAACAGTGCCGTGTGGGACGAGGCCGAGAACCGGCTGCACGCCCAGAAGGCGCTGCTCTGCTGGTTGCTGGACTCGTGATGACCATGGCCGCACCGTTGACCCGCAGCGCCCGGCACGCCCGGATCGTCGAACTCATCGACTCGAGGCCCATCCACTCCCAATCTGCGCTTGCCGAGGCGCTCGAGGCCGTCGGTGTCGCGGTCACCCAGGCGACCCTGTCCCGGGACCTCGACGAACTGGGAGCGGTGAAGTTACGTGGGGTCGACGGCGAGCCCGGGGTCTACGTCCTGCCCCAGGAGGGCGCCGACCCGCTGCGACCGGCGCAGCGCGCCCCGGACGTCCTCGTCCACCGACTGGGCGAACTGCTCACCGGTGTGCAGGCCACCGCCAACCTGGTCGTCGTCCGAACTCCGCCGGGAGCCGCCCAGTTCCTCGCCTCGGCGCTGGACAAGGCCGGCCTGCCGACAGTTCTCGGCACGATCGCCGGCGACGACACGCTGCTGGTGATCACCCGCGATCCGGACGGCGGTCAGGTCCTGGCCGCCGAACTCAGCACCTTGGCAGGCCGCGGCCGTCGCGGCATTCCACCAGAAACCACCACGCCACACGAGCAAGGAGAATCATGACTTCCAGTGAGCAAGGCGCGCATGCCTGGAGCGCGTCATGACAGCAGAGCGCGTCGTCCTCGCCTATTCCGGTGGGCTGGACACCTCGGTTGCCATCGGCTGGATCGCCCAGGCGACCGGAGCCGAGGTGATCGCCGTGGCCTGCGACGTCGGCCAGAACGGCGAGGACCTCGAAGACATCCGGGACCGCGCGCTGGCCTGCGGCGCGGTCGAGTCCGTGGTCGCCGATCTGCGGGCGGAGTTCGCCAGCGAGTATTGCGGGCCCGCCCTGCGCGCAAACGCTCTCTACATGGACCGCTACCCGTTGGTCTCCGCACTGTCCCGACCGGTGATCGCCAAGGCCTTGGTCACCGCCGCCCAGACCTATGGGGCGAACACCGTCGCGCACGGCTGCACGGGCAAGGGCAACGACCAGGTGCGCTTCGAGGTGGGCATCGCCGCGCTGGCCCCGTACATGAAGGTCCTCGCCCCCGTACGAGACTCCGGGATGACGCGGGACAAGGCCATCGCCTTCGCCGAGGAGCGGTCGCTGCCGATCGACGTGACCAAGAAGTCGCCGTACTCGATCGACCAGAACCTCTGGGGGCGTGCGGTCGAGACCGGATTCCTCGAAGACATCTGGAACGCCCCGATCGAAGACCTCTACTCCTACACCCAGAACCCGGCGACCCCCCGCGAGGCCGACGAGGTGGTCATCGGCTTCACCGAGGGGATACCGACTTCGGTCGACGGCGAGCCGGTGTCGGTCCTGCAGGCAGTCGTTGCGCTGAACCGACGGGCCGGCGCTCAGGGCATCGGCCGGTTGGACATGGTCGAGGACCGGCTGGTCGGGATCAAGAGCCGCGAGGTGTACGAGGCGCCCGGTGCGATCGCACTGATCACCGCCCATCAGGAACTCGAGAGCGTCACCGTGGAGCGGGACCTGGCCCGGTTCAAGCGCCAGGTCGGGCAGCGTTGGGCCGAACTCGTCTACGACGGGCTGTGGTTCTCTCCGCTCAAGGCCGCGCTGGACGCGTTCCTGGTCGAATCCAGTCGAACCGTGACCGGCGAGGTACGGATGACCCTGCATGCGGGTCGTGCAGCTCCGACCGGTCGGCGCAGTGAGGCGTCGCTCTATGACTTCGGCTTGGCCACCTACGACTCCGACGACACCTTCGACCAAGGAATGGCCAAGGGCTTCGTCGAGCTGTGGGGACTGCCCAGCAAGCTGGCTGCTGCACGTGATCAGCGTCTGGCAGGCTCCGCGGGGTGACGATCGGCGCCTCGGCGGACTCCCGACTCTGGGGCGCGCGGTTCACGAGCGGGCCGGCGCAGGCGTTGGCCGCGTTGTCGCGCTCCGTGCACTTCGACTGGCGCCTGGCACCGTACGACCTGCTCGCCTCCCGGGCCCACGCCCGGGTGCTGCACCGAGCCGATCTGCTCACCGCTGACGAGCTCGAGGCGATGCTCGAGGCCCTTACCGGTCTGGACGCGGCTATTCAGGAAGGTGGTTTCACGCCCGGCCCGGACGACGAGGATGTCCACGCCGCCCTCGAGCGCGGCCTGATGGACCGGCTCGGCCCGCTCGGCGGGAAACTGCGGGCCGGACGTAGTCGCAACGACCAGATCGCGACCGATCTGCGGCTGTACCTGCGCGACCACGTCCGCCTGCTCGTGGCCGCGGTGGTCGAGCTCGAGACCGCTCTCATCGACAAGGCAGCCCAACACCGGGAAGCAGCCGCGCCTGGGCTGACCCACCTGCAGCATGCCCAGCCGATCCTGTTCGCCCATCAACTGCTGGCCCACGTGCACGCGTTGGCCCGTGACGTCGACCGGTTCCTGGATTGGGACCGGCGCGCGGCGATCAGCCCGCTGGGAGCCGGGGCGCTGGGTGGGTCGTCCTTGCCGATCGACCCGGACGCGGTCGCTGCCGAGCTCGGCTTCGATTCCGCCGCGACGAACTCGGTGGACGCGGTCTCTGACCGGGATTTCGCGGCTGAGTTCCTGTTCGTCGGCGCGCTGCTGGGCGTGCACCTGTCTCGGTTGGGGGAGGAGGTCATTCTTTGGGCGACCACCGAGTTCGCCTGGGTGGAACTCGACGACGCGTTCGCGACCGGGTCCTCGATCATGCCGCAGAAGAAGAACCCGGACATCGCGGAACTGGCTCGTGGTAAGTCGGGCCGGTTCATCGGGCACCTCACCGGCCTGCTCGCGACGCTCAAGGGGCTACCACTGGCCTATGACCGTGATCTGCAGGAGGACAAGGAGCCGGTGTTCGACACCGTCGATCAGCTCCTACTGCTGCTTCCTGCCCTTTCCGGGATGATCGCGTCGATGCGCGTGGACGAGCAGCGTCTGGCCGAGTCGACACCGACCGGCCATGCGCTGGCCACCGAGGTCGCTGACTGGCTGGTCCGCAGCGGAGTGCCCTTTCGGGATGCGCACGAGGTAAGCGGTGCTCTGGTAGGCCGGGCCAGCGCCGACGGAGTGCAGCTGTGGCAGCTCTCCGACGAGGCGATGCACACCGTCGATCCTAGGTTGACCCCAGAGGTGCGGGAGGTGCTCACGGTGCGGGGAGCGCTGCAGGCTCGCTCGGCGACCGGAGGTACCGCGCCGGTACGGGTGGCCGAACAGCTGGCCACACTGACAGAGCTGGTTCGCAGCCACCATGTCTGGGCCGAGCAGCCACTGCGCTCCGGCTGACTCCGGTGGAGCTTGCCGAGGCGCTGTCCGACCGGGCTAGCAGCGCCGCGCCAGGACTGCTGGCAGCCTTGCTCAGGCGAGAGTCTGCCGAGGGCGCGGTCACCGTAAGGATCACCGAGGTCGAGGCCTACAGCGGTGACGGGAGCGATCCAGCTGCCCATACCCATCGGGGGCCGACCTCCCGCAACCAGGTCATGTTCGGGCCACCGGGAACTCTCTACGTCTACTTCAGCTATGGGATGCACTGGTGCGCCAACGTCGTATGCGCGCCCCTCGGCGATGGGGAAGCGGTGCTGCTCAGGGCAGGACAGGTGGTCGAGGGCATCGAGCTGGCCCGCGGTCGTCGGCCGGCCGCCCGACGCGACGTCGAGTTGGCCAGCGGCCCCGCGCGGCTCACCCAAGCTCTGGGCATCACCGGCGTCGACAACGGCGTGAGTCTGCTGGACAACCGGTCCGGGCTGTCGCTGAGCAGGGCCGCGGAGGCGTTGCCCAGCTCGTGCATTCGAACCGGGCCGCGAGTGGGCATCACCAAGGCGGCCACGTTGCCCTGGCGATTCTGGCTCGACGGAGACCCGACAGTGAGCCGATTCCGTGGCCGATAGGCGCGTCGGTCGAACGCTGCCTGCAGCCGGCGTTGTGATCGCGCGGGAGGCGGCCTAGCGTCCTAACTCTCCCCGGTTGCGGGGACCTACTCGCCCGGGGGGCCGCAGGGTGCACGAGCTGTCCATCACGCAGAGCGTCGTCGATGTCGTGACCGAGCGCACGGGCGAGCGCCGCGTGGCCAAGGTGCATCTGCAGATCGGCAAGCTGTCCGGAATCGTGCCAGACTCCGTACGGTTCTGCTTCGAACTCATCGCTGCCGACACCCCGCTGGCCGGTGCGGTTCTGGAGATCGATGAACCCCTCGGAGCCGCGCACTGCCGGGGATGTGGCGAGGATTTCGAGCTGCGCGATTTGATCTTGTTGTGTCCGTGCGGAAGCGCCGATGTCCAGGTAGTCGCCGGGACGGAGCTGGCCGTCAAGTCCGTGGAGGTCGTCTAGATGTGTGTCACCTGTGGTTGCGGAGACGCTGGCGCGGTCCGAGTCCGGGTGCCTGG
>JACCUM010000540.1 GCA_013811805.1 Geodermatophilaceae bacterium
TCTACCTGCTCGGGGTCGGCACCACTCTGGGCATCGCCGCGCAGGCCATCGTCTTGATTCCGGCGCTCCGGCGGGCCGGCGTGCCGGTGCGTTTTCGTCGAGACTGGCGCGGCGCCGGCCTGTCCGAGGTGGGCCGGCTCGGGGCCTGGGTGCTGGGCTACGTAGCGGTGAGCCAGGTCAGCCTGATCGTGTTCAGCAACGTGGCCAATTCCGCCGCGCGCGAGGGCGGGCTGGGTTCCAACGCGTACGCGAACGCCAATCTTCTCTTCCAACTCCCGTACGGCATCCTGGGCGTGGCGCTGCTGACCGCCCTGCACCCCCGGATGAGCCGCGCGGCAGCGCGCGGGGACACCCCGGCCCTGATCAGCGACCTGTCGTTGGGCGCCCGGCTGACCAGCCTCGGCCTGATCCCGGTCGCCGCACTGTTCATGGTCTTCGGGCCGAACGTCGCCATCGTCGTGTTCGCCCACGGCCAGGTCGGCGTCGACCAGGCTCGTACGGTCGGTACCGCGCTGGCGCTGAGCGGGATCGGATTGGTGCCTTTCGCGCTGACCCTGCTGCACATGCGGGTGTTCTACGCGATGAAGGATGCCCGTACGCCGACCATGCTGAACCTGGTCATGGTCGTGGTTCGCGTCCCGCTGGCCTTGCTGGTGCCGGTGTTCGTGGAGCCGCAGAACGTCGTACCTGCCCTGGGCGCGGTCAACGCACTGAGTTTCTGTGTCGGTGCGGTGGTGGGCCAGTCGCTGTTGCGACGACGGTTCGGTCATGTCGAGACCTGGCCGATCCTGCGTACCGGTGCGGTGGTCAGTGGCTTCGCCGCGGTTGGCGCTGTCGCGGCCTACTTCCTGGTGGGCTGGGCCATCCCGGACGCCGACAGCCCGCTGCGTTCTCTGCTGGTGGTCGGCATGGGTAGCGCCGTTCTGGGCACAGTTGTGGTGGCCGGCCTCTGGCTGGTCCGGCTGCCCGAGATACGCGAGACCGTGACCGGTCTGCGCCGTGGGAGACAATAGGCCGAGAGCGAGGCTTGATACAGAACAGTCGGAGGGAACGGGCGAGGTGCAGGTAGGCGATCCACCGGTCGGGGGGCGATATGCCCTCGTCGCGCCCTTCGGGGCCGACGAGCGCTTCGCCGGTGGCAAGGTGCGGACCTGGCGCGCGCGGGACACCTTGGCCGAACGCGATGTCGTCCTGCGCTTGCTCGCCCCCGGCGGCAACTCCTCGCGCCTGTTCCTCGACCGGGCGCTCGAGATGAGCATGATCGCCCATCCGAGTCTGGGGATGGTCTACGAGGCTGTGGACCACGGTGAGTACGCGATCGTGGTCTCCGAGTGGATCGACGGTACGTCGCTTGCCGACACGCTGGCAGCCCACGGTCCGCTGAGTCCGACCACTGCTCGGCAGACGATCGGCGATGTGGCCGACGCGATCACCGAGGCACACCACGCCGGCCTGCCGATCGGCGGGATCACCGCCGAACGGGTCTTCTTGCGCGACGACGCCGCGGTGACGATTGCCGGCGTACCGGCGTTGTTCGCCGACGAGCGCGGTGACATCCAGCAATTGGGAAGGCTGCTGTACGCCGCCCTCACCGGGCAGCAAGCCGACCTCGACGATCCGGATGTCGCTCGGCGCATCCCTCGTGGCGTCCCGCGTGACCTCGCCGTGCTCTGTCAGCGCGCCCTGGATCGAGACCCGTCGCGGCAGTTGGGTAGCGCTGCCGCGTTCGCCACCGTCCTGCGTCCGCGCACTCGGTCGCAATCGCCGGCCGGCGCCACCGCGGGCCGCAGCGGTGACCGGGTGGGTGGCCTGGATCCTGACCCGGATACCCCACCCAGGGACACGGCTCCGACTCTGCTGTCCACATCTGCGCCGGCGGTACCCCGGGCCGCCCCGGTGCCAGCGCCGCCTCCCGTCCCGGTGCCGCAGCAGGTCACCCCCGCAGCCGCCGGGCGGGCGGGCGGCGGTGCCGCTGGAACGGCCGCGAACGCTGGAACGACCGCGGGCACCGGAACGACCGCGAACGCTGGGCCGGCGACCGCAGACGCCGACCGGACGACGTCTCGAATCCCGGTCGGAGCAACGCCCTCCGATGCCGACGAGACCACCCGGGGCGCCCCACTCACAGCGGACGCGCGGTCCGCCGCATCCCGGCAGTCCACGCAGTCCGAGTCAGCCGCCCGGACCACGCCGTCGGCACCCTCGATCCCGTCCGTGTCGTCCGCGCCGACCTCCGCACCCTCGCCCCCGCCGGCGCCCCCGACCCCGTCGCCACTGTCGCCGCCGTCGGCACCGACCACGGTCGCCATACCGTCCGGGCCCGCCGACAGCGCAGCATCGGCTGGGGCCGCGCCGTCGAAAACGAGCCGCAGCGGCCGGGCTCGCGACCTCTTCCAGAGACCCGCCAAATCCGAAGGCGCCGCAGCGAGCCAGCTGAGCAGCGACTCGGGCAGCTTCCCGATCCACTATGCCGACGATGACGACGATGCGTGGCTGGACGACAGTGGGACCTGGGGCAGGTACGACGACGAGGACGACCCCGAGACCGGCGGCCGGTACGAAGGGAGCCAGACTCGACGAAAGGTCCTCCTCTACGCCGTACCCCTCGTCGCACTGATCCTGGTGGTGCTGCTCGGAGTGTTCGTCGGCCAACAGTTCAGCGCGGTGGTAGGCCGCAACGACGACAGCCCGCTGCCTCCGACGTCGACCGGCAGCGCGCCCGCCTCACCAGGGACCGAGGGCGGCGAGGCCACCGAGGCACCGGCCGCCCCGGTGCCGCTGCCCCCCGTCGGCGCAGCGGTCTACGACCCGTTCGGCGACGGGCAACCGGAGAACGACGACGAGGTGGGCCTGTCCTACGACGGAGACGTCGGCTCGGCCTGGCCGACGCTGACCTACCAGGGCACTCCCGAGTTGGGGAATCTCAAGCCCGGCGTCGGGATCATCTTCGATCTAGGGGCCGAAAAGACAATCAACTCGGTCGAGCTGGCCACCAATCTGCCCGGCGGAGCCGTCGAGGTCCGCGTGGGGGCCGCACCTGATGCACCGTTGGAGAGCTACCCGGTCGTCGGGGCGCTGGACCCGTTCGTGGAAAGTGGTTCGGTCGCCCTGGCCGAGCCGGTACGAGCCCGGTTCGTCATCATCTGGTTCATACGGCTCGTCGACAGCAACGGCGGCTTTCGTGGGGCGCTCGCCGAGTGCCGCATCCTCGGCACCTGAAGCCGCTCGCTTCATGATCGTTTAGGGGTTGCGTAGGGGACCGGCACTAAGGTCGCCTTTCGTGGCCGCCAGCAGACCCGCCGGCGCCGGGGGGACCTCGTCGGCACTGGGCACCGCCAGTGACGATGCACTGCTGGCTGCGCACGTCAACGGCAACTCCGACGCGTTCAACGAGCTGGTCCGTCGCCACCGCGACCGACTCTGGGCGGTAGCTCTGCGCACCACGCGCAATCCCGAAGATGCCGCCGACGCCGTACAGGAAGCGTTGATCTCAGCCTTTCGCAACGCCGGATCTTTTCGCGGGCAGTCCGCGGTGACCACCTGGTTGCACCGCATCGTCGTCAACGCTTGTCTGGACCTTGCCCGCCGCCGCGCCGCGCGGCCGAGCGTTGCGCTGCGCGAGGAGGAGTCCTTCCAGCCGGCCGACCCCCGCGACCGGATCGCCGAGCGGGAACTCGGGATAGCGGTGGAAGAAGCGCTCGGTCGGTTACCGATCGATCAACGTGCGGCCATCGTGCTGGTCGACGTACAGGGCTTTCCGGTTGCTGATGCCGCGGAGGCCCTCGGCGTACCGATCGGGACGATCAAGAGCCGCTGCGCCCGAGGTCGGGCTCGGTTGGCCTGCTCGCTCGGACACCTGCGCGACCGCTGACGGCCGAGGCCTCGTCGACCTGGCCTGCGCCGACGAGCCGCGCGGATCGAAGGCTGTGGAACCGCGGCCACACTCGGCACGTCTCAGTGCAGCCAGCCATCGGAACCGCCCATGGCCAGCTACCGTGAGAGATAGTTGTCAACGCACGCACCCGCAGGGGCGCACACGCCTGCTGGCACCGTCGGGAGGCAGGTCGAAGGGAGGTCAGGAGTCATGACCGACGAAGCCCTCTTCTCCGCTGAGCAGCGATGAGTACCGCGCCGCATCCGGCGAGCGGGCCGGACCTCGATGTCCTGGCCGATCTGTCTGCTGATCTGCTTGTTCCGGCCGACGAACGCGCGGCGCGGGCGCACGTCGAGGCGTGCGCGGAATGCTCGACGGTGCTCCAGGCGCTGGATCGGACCGGCAGCCAGCTGCGCTGGTTGCCGCCGATCGCCATGCCCCCCGATGTGGTCACCCGCATCGATGCCGCCCTGGCAAGTGAGGCGAGTGTCGTCTCAATCGACCAGCGCAGGCGTCGCCGGGTACGGCGCCAGCAACTGCTCGGGATTGCTGCCGCCGGTGTGATCGTCCTGGGTGGCGGTGGTGTCCTGGTCTCCCAACTCGGCCACGACACGTCCGGGGCTGACGTCAGCGCCGGGGCCGGGAACGACGGCGAAGAGAGCGCCCCAAGCGAACGGCCCGATCTCGATGAGGACAGCTTGCCCGGCGCGGTGCGCGGCCTGGTCAACGGCGGTGAGGGCGACGAGCCCCTGGAGCTGGAGGGCACCCCGGCCCCGCAGGACTGCGTGGCCAGCGTTCAAGTCGGTGGAGTCGATGAGCTGATCGGGGTGATCGAGATCCGCTACGGCGGACGCGACCGGGATGCGGTGTTCTTCACCACCTCAGATCCGGCCCTGGCCCGAGTCATCGTCGTGGACGACTGCTCGCGGCAAGACCCGGAGATCGAGGCCATCGACGAGGGCCAGATCTAGCCGAGCACCCCATCGGAGGGCCAGACGCCCCCGACCTCGGTCGTGGCGAGGCCATCGCGGGTCTGACGCGCCGTACCTCGTGGCCCGGTACGCGTCCCGCGGGGAATGTCCGCCCGTACGCTCATGTTGTCCCTGTCAGCTACCACAGAAGCGAGGGTGAAGTCAGGTGCCTGCCCAGGTACGCAATGTGATCATCATCGGCTCCGGACCGGCCGGGTACACCGCGGCGATCTATGCCGCGCGGGCCAATCTCGTGCCGCTGGTCTTCGAGGGCGCGCAGTACGGCGGCGCGCTGATGACGACCACCGAGGTGGAGAACTTTCCGGGCTTCGTCGAGGGCATCCAGGGGCCCCAGCTGATGGAGGACCTGCGCGGGCAGGCCGAACGTTTCGGCGCCGAACTGGTTCCCACCGATGTGACCGAGGTCGACCTGACCGCGAATCCCAAGGTCATCACGGTTGGGGATGAGACCTACCTAGCCAAGACCGTGATCGTGGCCACCGGCTCCAAGTATCGCTACCTGGGGTTGGACAACGAGGCCCGGCTGCTCGGTCGCGGCGTCTCGGCCTGTGCGACCTGCGACGGATTTTTCTTCCGCGACCAAGACATCGCCGTGGTCGGGGGTGGCGACTCCGCGATGGAGGAAGCCACCTTCCTCACCCGCTTCGCGAAGTCAGTGACGATCGTGCATCGCCGCGAGGAGCTGCGGGCAAGCAAGATCATGCAGGACCGGGCCCGGGACAACGACAAGATCAAGTGGAAGCTCGGTACGACGGTGAGCGAGGTCCACGGCCAGGACAAGGTGGAAGCGGTCGAATTGACCACCCTGGACAGCGGCGCGAAGGAGCGACTGGACGTCACCGGCCTATTCGTCGCGATCGGGCACGACCCGCGCAGCGAACTGTTCGCCGGCCAGCTCAAGCTCGACGACGCCGGGTACGTGGTCGTGGACCACCCGACCACCAGGACCAATCTCGATGGTGTGTTCGCCTGCGGCGATGTCGTAGACCACACCTATCGTCAGGCGATCACCGCGGCCGGCACCGGCTGCGCCGCGGCGATCGACGCCGAACGCTGGCTGGCCGACATCCCGATCGAAGCCGAACACCCCTGACCCGTACGAACCACCGTCCCGTACGCACCACCGTTCTGTACGAACCACCGTCCCGACCGTACGACCGTCCCCACCGTACGACGACCCGGAACCGACTAGAGGAGATCCCATGGAGAGCAACACGAAGACCGGCAACACCAAGATCGTCACCGACGACAGCTTCGACGCCGACGTACTGGGCTCCAGCAAGCCGGTACTCGTCGACTTCTGGGCCGAGTGGTGCACGCCGTGCAAGATGATCGCCCCGGTTCTTGAAGAGATCGCCGCAACACACAGCGAGAAGCTGACCATCGCCAAGCTGAACATCGACGAGAACCCGAAGACCGCCCGCGACTACAACGTCATGTCCATTCCGACGATGACCGTGTACGTCGACGGCAAGCCGGTGAAGTCCATCATCGGCGCCAAGCCCAAGTCGGCCATCCTGGCCGAGCTCGCCGACTACCTGTAAGACGGCAGCGCGGCCCGTACGGGGTTCGAACCGGCCCGAATGCCGGTCGCAGGCCTGCGAAGGGCCGATCCGGCGCGCCTGCCGGATCGGTCTTTTCCGCATCCATGACCAGATCAATTCCAGATGCCAGAATGACGCGGTGAGTCGACCCCAGCCGGACAGCACCGAGTCGGTGCTGCAGCGCGGAGACACCGGCGCCGGAGTGGCCGACGTCCGGGAGATCCTCACCCAACTCGGCTTGCTCCGCGAGCCCGGCCATCGCGCGCCCACCGATGTCCACAGCGCGGAGTACGACGATGCCGTAGAACTCGCCGTACGGCATTTCCAGCAGGTACGTGGACTGTCGGTCGACGGCATCGTCGGCCGGGAGACCTATGACGCGATGACCTCGGCGCGCTGGCGGTTCGGGGACCGGCTGCTGCAGCACTCGGTCAACCGGCCGCTGCACGGCGACGACGTGATGACCCTGCAGGAACGGCTGATCGGGCTGGGGTACGACGCCGGCAAGCCGGATGCGATCTTCGGGGTGGCCACGGCGCGGGCGCTGCGCAGCTTCCAGGCCGACTACGGGCTGATCGCGGACGGCACCTGCGGCCCGGCAACCATCCGCGCCCTGCACCAGCTCAGCCGGGGAGTCAGCGGTGGACGCCCTCAGCTGCTCCGGCAGGAAGCCGCCCTTGTCACCTCCGGACCGCACCTGTTCGGGAAGCGCGTGGTCATCGATCCTGGGCACGGCGGTCCGGACAAGGGCCATGTGCTCGGGGAGACCACGGAATCCGATCTCACCTGGGACATCGCCTCCCGGATCGAGGGTCAGTTGGCCGCGGCCGGCGGTACGGCCTATCTCACCCGCGGTCGGCGCGGCAACCCGACCACGACCGAGCGGGCCGCGCTGGCCAACTCCACCGACGCTGACCTGCTGCTCACGCTGCATGTCGAGTCGCACCCCTCGCCGCATGCCCGTGGTGTCGCGACCTACTACTTCGGCACCGGCTCAGGCTCCGGTCCGGGCTCCTCGGTCGGTGAGAACCTGGCCGGAATGCTGTGCCGGGAGGTGGTCTCGAGGACCGCGTTGCTCGACTGCGGCACCCACGCCAAGTCTTGGGATCTGCTGCGGCTCACCCGGATGCCGGCGGTCCGGCTGGACTGCGGCTACCTGTCGCACCCGGTCGACCGGCGGATGCTGCTCGACGCCCGGTTTCGGAGCACGATCGCGCAGGCTGTGTTGGCTTCGATCCAGCGGCTCTACCTGCCCGAGGCCGACGATTTCGCGACCGGCGCCCTGGAGGTTCAGTCCCTGCGCCGCTGAGTTCTCCCCCACACGGACTTTCTCCGGATTGAGTGCGATCTGCCGGAGCCCAGATGTGACTTTCTCCGGATTAAGTGCGCTCAGATGCCCAGGCCCGACCGCCCTCCGACGTGACCGGATCCGCAGTTCGTACGATGGAGGACCCTCTCGCGAGCCGTCACCGCCATGGTGACCAGGAAGTGAGCAGCCGCCATCGACGACGTACGCGCGAGCCTGGGCTCTGCGGTGGCCCCGTCCGGGTGGACCCGGGATGAGTTGGCCGTCGAGCAGGCCTACATCACCGCTTTGTACCGACGCGTCGACGAGTTGCGGGCCCGGGCGCGCAGCGACCTGTCCGACGTACGGCTGCAACGGGTTTCCGGCCTGACCCATCAGGGTCGCTCCGAACGGGACAGCCGGGCCAGCATGCTCGAGGACCGCGTCGCCCAACTCGACGGGATCGAGGAGGGCCTGTGTTTCGGCCGGATCGACCGCACCGACGACGAACAGTTCTACATCGGCCGGATCGGAGTGGCCAGCCCCACCTATGACCGGCTGCTGGTCGATTGGCGCGCCCCGGCCGCGCGGCCGTTCTACGCCGCCACCCCGCGGGCGCCGCAGGGCGTCGTACGGCGCCGGCACATCCGGACCCGGCAGCGCCTGGTGCTCGGCATCGAAGACGACGTACTCGACCTGAACGCCGTCAGCGCGGCCGACCAGCGGCACCTGGCCGGAGAGGGGGCGCTGCTCGCGGCGCTGAATGCCGGCCGGACCGGTCACATGCGCGACATCGTCGCGACCATCCAGGCCGAGCAGGACGCGGTGATCCGCTCCGGGCTCGACGGTCTGCTCGTCGTCGAAGGCGGCCCCGGCACGGGTAAGACGGCTGTCGCCCTGCACCGGGCGGCCTATCTCCTCTATGAGCACCGACTGCAGCTGGCCTCCCGGGGTGTGCTCGTCGTCGGCCCGGGCGATGTGTTCTTGCGCTACATCGAGCGGGTGCTGCCCAGCCTCGGCGAGACCGGCGTCCTGCTGTCGACCATCTCCGGGTTGTACCGTGGCGCGCGGGTCACCGCTGAGGAGCCCGACCCGGTGGCAGCGGTCAAGGGCGACCTACGGATGGCCGACGTACTCGGGCGCGCCATCCGGCTCCACCAGACGTTGCCCGAGCAGATCATCGAAGTCCGGTACGGCAGAACGACTCTGGAGATCGAGCGCAGCGAGGTCGCGCGGTGCCGCGAGCGGGCCCGCCGATCGCGCCGGCCGCACAACCGGGCCCGGGCGGTGTTCCTTCGCGAGTTGCTCAACGGCTTGGTCCGACAGGTTGCCCGAGCCTTGGACCAGGACGTTCTCGACGCGGCGGCGCGTGAGGACCTGGTCAGCGAACTGCGGGAGCATGATCGCGTTGTCGCCGCCCTAGATGCGTTCTGGCCGGTCCTGACTCCCGAGGACGTCTTGAGGACCCTGCTCACCGACCCACAGGTACGTACCCGCGCCACCAGCCGGTTCGGCCCCGCAGAGCAACCCCTGTTGGGCCGCCCGGCTCAGCACGGCTGGACTGCCGCGGACATGCCGCTGCTGGACGAGCTCGCCGATCGACTCGGCTCGATCACACCGGCTGATCCGGCCGCCGTCGCCCGGCGGTCGGAGGAGGAGGCCGAGGAGGGGTACGCCGCAGCGATGCTCGACGAACTCGACCTCATGGTTCCGGTCGATGCATCCGTGGTGGCCGCCCGATATCGGGGCACACCGACCCGGCAGACGGCGGCCGAGCGGGCCGGAAGCGATCAGGCCTGGGCCTACGGGCACGTCATCGTCGACGAGGCACAGGAGTTGTCCCCGATGGCCTGGCGGATGCTGGCCCGGCGCTGCCCGAGCCGGTCGATGACCGTCGTCGGCGACCTGGCTCAGGCCAGCGGTCCGTGCAGCCTCCGGAGCTGGGCCCAAGCGCTCGACCCGTACGCCCGCGGGCACTGGAGCCGGGTCGAACTCACCGTCAACTACCGGACGCCGACCGAGATCATGGCCGTCGCGGCAGACGTGCTGCGGGTCGCCGATCCTCAGGCCCGGGCGCCCGAGGCGATCCGCTCCGTCGGGGAGCAGCCGCTCGCCGTGCCGGTGCGGTCCGCCGACCTGGCCACCGAAGTCGCCCGGTTGGCGGCGGAACAGGCTGCAGCCTTCGCCGCGGGTGGATCGGGTGGGACCGTCGGGATCATCGTTGCGGGCGCTCACCTCCCCGACGTGGCTGCGGCGGTGAGCGAGGCGCTCCCCGGAGCCTCCACGTCCGGCCGGGCGAGCCTGGACACCCCGGCCGTCGTGCTGACCCCCAGGACGACGAAGGGGCTGGAGTTCGACACGGTGATCGTGGTGGAACCCGCGGCGATCGTGACCGAGCGGGATCGCGGACAGCATGACCTCTACGTCGCCCTGTCCAGGGCCACTCAACGGTTGATCGTCGTGCACGCCGACCCGCTACCGGACGGCATGGTCGCCCTTCGTATCGCGGCGTCAGACATCCAACCGTGACGGCCGTCAGCACGCAGTAACCGTGCGGGGGTCGCGATCGGGCCTGCTACTTGTGCAGGATGAGCTCGTCCATCGGCACCTCGATGTGCGCGCCCTGGGCAGCAAGCAGGTCAGCTCCGTGGTTTGTCCCCACGCAGACCCTGCTCGGGAAGTCGACACCGTGCGCCACGACGACTCCGGTGAAGTGCACGGTGTCGCCGGCACGCACCGCGTAGGGCGACTCACCGCTGCCGATCAGCTGAACCCAGACCCGGTCAGCGTCACTGATACCGACCCAGAAACCCTCATCCGCCGGGACTGACCACACGGGCACACCGCCTCCAACTGCTGGCTGTCCCACGTACTCGGCGAGGCTGCCGCCAGCCGCTTCCGCTTCGTTCAGAGGGAGCAGGGAGGTGCCGCCCGCGGTGAGGATCCAGTCGGATCCGGGGTTTCCCGGTGGCGCCTGCGTCGATGGGGAAGCCGGCGCCTTCGAGGCGGTCCCGAGACCAGCCGTCTCGGCGACCGTGACCCCGTCGCGGCTCGAGGCATCTGTGCAACGGTGCAGTGCGAACATCACGAGGACCAGGACAACCCCCGCCACGAGCGCCCTCAGGTCGCCGTCGTACCCGTACGCAGTGTGCTTGCGGTTGCTGCTGATCGGCTCGTGACGGCGGCTGGTGCCGCGGGTGGTTGTGGGCATCAGAACTCGTGGGTCGCAGCGGAGGGAGATCGGGCCGGGCTTGGGGCCATGGCGGTCTCCACTCCGAACCCCGCCGAGGACAGTGCGCCCACCCCGCAGCGTGTACGCCACCGATAGGACGGCGACAACGGGGTTTTGCTGGATCTCGTGACATAGGGTAGCCATGCGGTTTTCGACACCGCAACCCCAGGCGCCTCACGAATCACATCTGTCACCCGTCAACAGACGCAGCAAGTCTCTTGACGAGAAGTTCGTTGTCCTGGGTCTCGTTGTGCGGGGCGCCATCCTCGTCGTACCAGGTATAAGCGATCTGGTCCCGTACGCCGGTCGGTCGGTATCCGAGCCGGTGGTAGAGCCTGGCCGCATCGGGGTTGTCTGCCGCTACACCGAGGCACGCCTGAATGTGGCCGCCCGACCGGACCAGCTGTTCGGCCGCGGTGATCAGCGCGGCACCGACCCCGCTACCGCGTTCCCCGGGTCGGACCTGGAGATGACGGATCTCGACACAACCGGGGTAGGCAGAGCTCGCGTTCGCGCCGACGCAACCATCCCACTTCACCATGGCCGACCCCAAGGGCATCGGGCCGCGCCAGGCCACGAGATAGGTCGCGGACCCGCGCTGCTGGACGGCGACGTGCGCCCCGTGCACATCGCTGCCCGGCGTCGGCCACTGCGCGCGCAACTGCACGAGGACCTCCGCCGAGCACACCCGGATCTCCTTCCGGCGAGCGTGACAGATCAGCCGTTACGCCTAAGCGTGTTCCCGGCTAAGCCTACTGGGCTCGGCGGCTGCAAGATCGTGAGCGCTTGAGGTGGAGCGACGCTGCACCCCGGGCGCTCATGATCTCGGAGATCGCTGCAGATCCCAGCCACCGCCCCCTCTCCGGGACGTTATGCGCATAAGGTCCCGATTCCGCGGGGTGAATCCGGACGTTATGTGCATAACGTGCGGGCGGCGGGGCGTCCGTACACTTGCCGGGTGTCCGGCACCAGGCTCGATCCGTACTCCGACCGCTACGCCGCCCGTACCCACGGCATGACCGCGTCGGAGATCCGAGCCCTGTTCGCGGTTGTCAGCCGCCCGGAGGTTGTGTCTCTCGCCGGTGGAATGCCCGCGGTCACCGCACTGCCGCTGGATGCGGTCGGCTCCATGATCGGCGATCTGGTCAGCGGGCACGGGGCAGCGACACTGCAGTACGGCTCCGGGCAGGGTGACCCGCGGTTGCGTGAACGGATTTGCGACGTGATGGCCTTGGAAGGCATCGGGGTTGGCGACGACGCCGCGGCATCCCCGGACAACGTCGTGGTCACCGTCGGTTCGCAGCAGGGCCTGGATCTAGTCACCCGGGTGTTCTGCGACCCCGGCGACATCGTGCTCGCCGAAGCCCCTTCCTACGTCGGCGCGCTCGGCGTCTTTCAGGCCTCGCAGGCCGAGGTACGCCACGTCGACATGGACGCCGACGGGC
>JACCUM010000541.1 GCA_013811805.1 Geodermatophilaceae bacterium
GAGCTGCTCCGCGGTGCGGCCCTCACCCGTCGCGGCGGCCTCACAGAGCAGGAGAAGCAGTTCGGAGTGCCGCAGCGAGAGGTCCAGCTGGCGTCCAGGCAACGACAGATGGCCGCGGTCGCGACCGAGCACCTCGATCGTCGCCGTACGGCGGGGCGGGTCGGGCAAGGTGGGTCGGTTGGCAGTCGCGCGGACCGCTTGCAGTCGTTGCCAGCGCAGTTCGGCTTCGGCGGCAGCCGCGGCGGCACGTACCAGGGTGAGCATGTGCGGCGAGGCGACGTGATCGCCGCCGGTGACGTCCAAGGCGCCGAGCAGCTGGCCGGTCATCGGGTCGTGCACCGGTGCCGCGCTGCAGCTCCAGGGCTGGACCCGCCGGTGGAAGTGCTCGCTGCCGTACACCTGTACGCAGTGATCCAAGGCCAAGGCGATGGCCGGCGCATTCGTACCGGCATGGGACTCACCCCAATTGGCGCCTTCGACGAACTGGATCCGCGCAGCCTGTGAGCGCAGCCGAGAGTCACCCTCCACCCAGAGCAAGCAGCCGACTGCGTCGGTGACCGCGACGATCATCTTGTCCGACTCGGCATCCTGGACGAGCAGTTTGCGGATCACCGGCATCACGGCGGCCAACGGATGGGCGTCGCGGTAGGCGCGGAGAGAGTCGTCGACGAGGTCGACGCTCGGGCCACCGCCGTCGGGATCGACACCACTGCCCAGACTGCGTCGCCAGGAGTCCCAGACGATCGGGCGGACCTCCCCGCGACGACCCGACCGATCCCCCGCTGTCGTGATCAGGGCTTGATGGGCGGCGCGAAGGTTCCGGGTCAGGGTATGGCTCGGGCTCCCATTGGGCAGCGCCAGCCAGGGGTTGACGGCGGTCATGCCGTCATCCCCCCGGGCGGGGCGCGCAACGAGTCCATGGAAGGTCCATCGTGACTCTTTACGGTTCGATTAGCCAGGGATCGCCAGCGACGAGCTCCGGCCGCGCGCCACGCCGAATCAGGGCGGCCCTGAGTCGAAAGATTCGACTGAGGGCGGCCCTGAGTTGGTTTCGGAGGGTCGGCAGGATGGGTGCCAAATGCCCCTGCGTCATCGGTTGCCGAGACGGCTGGCTCAGCTGTACTCGGGGCTGATCCTGTACGGCCTGAGCATGGCGCTGATCATCGCTTCGGCGCTGGGGAGCATGCCCTGGGACGTGCTGCACCAGGGCGCTTCTAGACAGACCGGGCTCTCGATCGGCACTGCGGCGGCGATCATCGGCGCGTTGGTGCTCCTGCTCTGGATCCCGCTGCGCGAAAGGCCCGGGATCGGCACGATCAGCAACGTCATCGTGATCTCCGTTGCGGTGGACGTGTTCCTCAACGTGCTGCCAGTGCCGGAGCCGCTAGCCGTCCGGATCGGATATGCCGCCGTAGGCATCCTGCTCAACGGGGTGGCCACGGCCGCCTACATCGGGGCGGCACTCGGACCGGGTCCGCGCGACGGGCTGATGACCGGGATCGTCCGGCGTACCGGCGGTTCGGTGCGGCTGATCCGAACCGGTATCGAGGTCGCTGTGGTGGCCATCGGTTGGGCACTCGGCGGAACGCTGGGCTTCTCGACGGCGGCCTACGCGCTGTTCATCGGTCCGCTGGTGCAGATCTTCCTGCCTCGGCTGGCCGTCCCGGGTCCCGACTCCTGACCGCACTTACTCCGGAGAAAGTCACCTCAGCGGGTCTCCAGACCGCACATTCTCCGGAGAAAGTGCGCTCAGGGGATTAGGACATCAGGCCGGATTCATAGGCGATCACGATGGCCTGCGCGCGGTCACGGGCACCGAGCTTGGTGAGGATCCGCTTCACGTGCGTCTTGACTGTGTTGTCGGCAATCACCAGGCGCTGGGCCAGTTCCTGATTGGACAGCCCCCGCGCGATGCAGACGAGAACCTCACGCTCGCGTTCGGTCAGGCCTTGCAGCCGCTCCGGGGCGACAGTGGCGGGCCGCTTGCTGAACTCGTCGATCAGCCGGCGCGTGACCGACGGGGCCAGCAGCGCCTCACCTTGGGCCACGATCCGGATCGCGTCCACCAGCCGGTCCGGTTCAGTCCGCTTGAGCAGAAAGCCGCTGGCTCCGGCACGCAGGGCCTCGAAGACGTAGGAGTCCAGTTCGAACGTGGTGAGGATGATGACGCGCGGCGAGTCCCGCTCAGCGGTGATCTGCCGGGTCGCCTCGATCCCGTCCAGGTTCGGCATCCGGATGTCGACAAGCATGATCTCCGGTGCGACCTCTCGACCAATCCGAACCGCTTGCAGCCCATCACTTCCCGTCGCAACGACCTCGATGTCGCCAGCCTGGTCGAGAATCATCCGCAGGCCTTCGCGGATCAGCACGTCGTCGTCGATCAGCGCCACCCTGATCATGAGCGCTGGCGGTGAACTGCGGCTGGTTCCGGGCCCCTCATGATGCCGGGACTGTCGCCGCTGAGACCGGGAGTCGAGCCGACACCTCGAAGCCGGCATCGTCCGCAGGCCCGTACCGCGCCGATCCGCCGTGCAGGGCCGCCCGGGCGGCGATGCTGCCCAGCCCACGTCCGGGTACGGGTTGGCCGCCGGTGCCGTTGTCGCGTACCGAGATCGAGATCTCACCCGGCTTCTCGTCTCCACCGGGCTCGGCGCTCACCTCGACCCGGACAGAAGTGGCATCGGCGTGCTTCATGACGTTGGTCAACGCCTCCTGGACGATCCGGTAGGTGGTCAGCGCCACGCTGGGTGCGGCTTCCATCGCCTCGTCGGCGATGGACAGGTGAACATCGAGGCCTGTGGACCGGACCGTGCTACAGAGTTCCGATAGCTCGGCCAGCCCTGGGAGTGGACTGCGTACCGCCTTGCCGTGCAACAGATCCAGCATCCGATCCAGGTCAGCAAGCGCACCGCGCCCGGTCGTGGCGATGGTCG
>JACCUM010000040.1 GCA_013811805.1 Geodermatophilaceae bacterium
AGCCGTACACCCTCGGTGTCGGTCCCGCCGGCGCCTACGTCACCCAGCTCGACGAGCCACGGCGCGATGCGCTCCGGACCCGATGCGTGCGGCAACTGCCCGAAGCGCCGTTCGAGGTCAGCGCATCAGCCTGGTGCGTACGGGCTCGCGCCTAGCGCATCCGATCATGCACAGAGGCGACGTCAGTGGGCCGGTCCTCGGCCACTTCAACGGTGTAGGAGGTGATGGTTGCCACTTCGCCGTTCATGAAGTCGTAGATGTCGCATGATGCGACCACCGACTTCTCGCCGTCGGGACCGGTGTACTCGGCGAGGGAATCGATGACGACCGCGTCGGGCCCGACGACGGACTTGAACTTGCGAAACTCCGTCGTCGCCGTAGACAAATAGGCGGCCGATTCCTCGCAGGCCGCAATCACCGCATCCCGCCCTTTCAGGGGCGATCCGCCGATCAGCTCCCACCGTAGGTCCGCCGCGAGGTGCGGATAGGCCTCGGCGAATCGATGGCTCGAGAACGCTCGTCCGATTTCCTCGCTGGTTGACGCCAATCTGTACACCTCGGAATCGTTGTATCGGTCGGGATGGCATCATCTGGCATGACTGTCCCAGAGGCGGAGTGCTGATCTCAGGTGAGGCGTATCCGGTGCTCGCCGCAGCGGATGTTGTCGCCCCGCTTGAGCTGGGCTCCACGCCGGGTCTCGGAGCGGCCGTTGACCTCGACCGAGGCCTCGGCGAGCAGGATCTTGACCGATCCCCCGGACTCCACCAGACCGGCCAGCTTGAGCAGTTGCCCCAGCCGGATGCCCCGCTCGCCGACCGCTACCTCTTCCATCAGCCCATTGACAGCTCAGTCGCCGGGATAGGCCGGGTGCACGTGTGAGTAGCCGAATCGGCCCTTGATGCAGAGATTCCCGTGAGTGACGTCATGGTCCTTGGGTGAGTCGACTCGCACGATCTTGTTGTCCTGCACGTGCAGGTCGAGGTTGCAGCCGACCCCGCAGAACCCGCAGACGGTCCGGGTGGTGGTCTGCTTGGACTCGTCCCAGGTGCCGGCCTGGCGCATGTCGTACTCCGTCTTCGGCATCAGCGCACCGGTCGGGCAGACGCCGATGCAGTTGCCGCAGTAGACGCAGGCCGAGTCGGTGAGCGGGGTGTCGTACTCGGTGGCGATCGTGGCGTCAAAGCCCCTGCCCGCCACCGAGATCGCAAAGGTGTTCTGCGCGTCCTCCCCGCATGCCTGGGTGCACTTGTAACACAGGATGCAGCGCGCATAGTCGCGAATGTAGAGCTCGTCGTCGATCTTGACCGGCTGGGCGACGTTGGCGGCGGTCAGGCCGTCCGGTACGTCATGGTGCCCTGGGCGGCGTCGATCCCGCTCACCTGTAGCCGAGGGCGGCGCCGGCGGACCGTACCGCTGTGCATCGACCTCGTAGTCCTTGTTCCAACGTTGTACGTCCGGCCCGGCCAACGACATGTCCACTGAGGACCCAAGCAGCTCGAGCACCATCCGGCGGCTGTGTCGGACCCGATCGCTGTCCGTGCGCACGACCATGCCTTCCTCGACCCGGCGGGAGCAGGCCGGAACCAGGACTCGGGATCCCTCGACCTCGACAACGCAGGCCCGGCAGGCGTTCACCGGCGCGAGGTTCTCCGAGTAACAGAGCGTCGGGGTGTCCACACCCAAGCCGGAGCACGCGTCGAGGATGGTGGAACCGTCTGGTGCGCGGACTGTTTGGCCATCGATCTCGAAATCCACGAGTCGCGAGATCGAGGCGATGACCGGCAGCCGGCGGCGCGACGCGCCCCGAACAGCAGTGGCGTCGACCCCGCTGCTCGGCCTGCCCCGGTGACCGGATTCCAGCGCACCCTCGTCCTGATTCGCCGGGCCGTCGACCGTCTCTTCTGATGCTCTTGTGCCCGCGGTCATCGGTTCTCTTCCACTCCTGTGATCCGGGTCGGCTCCCCCGCGCCTACTCCTACAGCGTCCGCACCAGCGAAGGCGCTGTCCAGCAGCCCCGCTTTCAACGCTGAAGTCAGGGCTGTCGCGGCGGTGTGCCCGAGCCCGCAGATGGAGGCGTTGCCCATCACTGCGGCCAAGTCTGCCAACAGCGCCTTGTCGACGTCACGTCCGCCGTTGGTCGACGGCCGGCCGAGCCGTACCAGCGCCTCCTCCTGACGTACGGTCCCCACCCGGCACGGTACGCACTGACCGCAGGACTCGTCCCGGAAGAAGGCAGCGATCCGGGTCAGCATGTCGAGCAGATCGACGGTGTCATCGAGCACGAAGATCACCCCGGATCCCAAGGAAGCCGAGATCGCCCGGGTGCCCTCAAAGGTCAACGGGGTGTCCAGTGCGTCCTCGGTGACGAAGGTTCCAGCCGCACCACCGAGCATGATCGCTTGCAGCCTTCCGCTGCCGGTGATTCCGCCGGCCAGGTCCAGCAGTTCGCGCAGCGTGGCGCCGAAGGGCACCTCGTACACCCCGGGTTTGGCGACGTACCCGCACAGGCAGAACAGCTTCATCCCGGTCGAGTCCGGGGTGCCGATGGCGGCATAGGCTGCACCGCCACCGACGACGATGTCCAGGACGTTGAGCAGGGTCTCCACGTTGTTGATGACGGTCGGCTTGCCGAACAGCCCGACCGCCACCGGGAAGGG
>JACCUM010000052.1 GCA_013811805.1 Geodermatophilaceae bacterium
CATCCTCGATCGCGGCGACAATGTCGGGCTTGGCCCGTACCGAGGGGACGGCGACCGACAGACCGTAGATCTGGCCGTTGCCGTCCCGGCGCAGCGCGACGGCCAGTCCGACGAGCCGAACTTGAGGATCGCACTGCCGATCGTCTTGACCGAAAGCAGATAACCACACAGTGGCAACCAGTGATAGCCCAGCCGCTCCTCGATCCCGACGACCTCCACCGGATTCATCGCCCGACCGCCGAGGTCCTTTGGCCAGGAGAGTCCGATGATCCCGGCCGCGCCCATACGCTCGTTTGCCAAGCGAGAGTCGGAGTCCGAAGGGGACCCGTTATAGAGGTTCTCGCCCCGGCTGTCCAGCTCTGTGGCCAGCGTGGACGCCCATCTGTCGATCTCTGCGGCGGGGTCGGCCAATCGTGGGGTCGTGATCGTCATGCGGTGCCTCCGCGGGCGGGCACGGCACGTGGGTCCGCGCGTAGCGCATCCTCGATCGCGGCGACAATGTCGGGCTTGGCCCGTACCGAGGGGACGGCGACCGACAGACCGTAGATCTGGCCGTTGCCGTCCCGGCGCAGCGCGACGGCCAGTCCGACGAGCCCCTCCTCATACTCCTCGAAGGAGCGCGCCACCTGTGTGGCCCGGATGGAGTCCAGCTCCGGTCGGAGCCGGCTCCAGCTGGTCAGGCTCTTGCCCGTGCGACGTTCGTATGGTCCGGTTCCGAGACGGTCGAGCGCGACGTTGTCGTCCAGTTGCGCCAGCAGGCACTTGCCGACAGCGGTGCAGTGGGCCGGAGCTCGGGTGCCGATCGCGGTGGTCGCGCTGAGGGTCCGCCCACTGGCCAGCGAGTCGACGAAGAGCACTTGCGTCCCATTGAGGACGGCCAGGTTGACATCCTCGCCGAATCGTTCGGCCAGGTCTGCCATCCAGATCCGGCCGATCGCCACCGGGTCCCGAGGCCCGAGCAATGCCATCCGGGAGATTTCCGGGCCAAGTCGTAACCGCCGGCTGCCGGTGTCGGCTTCCAGGAAGCCTTCGGCGACCAACGTTCGGCACAGCCGCCCGACAGTTGGCAGGGGCAGGCCAAGCGCGGCAGCAATCTCGGACTGAGTCGCCTCCGGTCGGTCAGCGCGGAACGATCGGAGAATGTCTAGCCCCCGGGCAAGCGTCTTGACACTCTCGCTGACTGAAACAGCCTTTCGCACAGCGACAGTATTCCGGGTGCCGTCACCTTGGTCAAGCAAGTGCATTGCAACTTATGATGGCGCCTGCTTTACACATCCATTCGGGCACAGGATGTGAGCATGCACTCGGGGGCCGCGTATAAATTTTCACTGGATGAAACTATCAAACTCGCTCCTTGACTGTGACGCAACTCATCCCTACTGTCTGATCAACCCTGGTGGCGCCACCGTCGGCGACTTCAGATGACGGCATGACGAGGGGTCGGGGCGAGGCAAGGAGGTTCTGGTGAGCTACGAGGAGTACCTCGGGTACTTCCAGGA
Organism: Geodermatophilaceae bacterium; assembly: GCA_013811805.1. Lineage (GTDB taxonomy): Bacteria > Actinomycetota > Actinomycetes > Mycobacteriales > Geodermatophilaceae > JACCQS01. The sequence goes on from JACCUM010000052.1 coordinate 1,500, forward strand.
GGGTCTCCTGCGCCAGTTCGGCGACCACCTCGCCGTGGTCCTGCTTTCGACGCTCCTCGGCAGCATCGTCGGAGTGAGCGCAGGCATCCTCGTTCGCCACCAGCCAGGACCACGCGAGATCGTCCTCAAAGTGGCTGGCACGATGCTGACAATCCCGTCGCTGGCGCTCTACGCCGTGCTGATTGGCATCCTCGGACTCGGCTGGCCGCCGGTGCTGCTCGCGCTGACGGCCTACTCGCTGTTACCGATCATCCAGAACACCATCGTCGGGCTCAACAGTGTGAGTGCCCCCGTGCTGGAAGCTGCGCGGGGCATCGGGATGGGAGACAAGGTCCGCCTTGTCCGGGTCGAGCTCCCGCTTGCCTGGCCAGTCATCCTGGTCGGCATCCGCACGGCGGCCATCATCCTGGTGAGCACCGCCGCACTCGGAGCCGTGGTACGCGGGCCCGGCCTGGGCAACGCCATCTATGCCGGCCTCAACAGCATCGGCAGCTCGGTGGCCCTCTACCAAGTGCTCACCGGAGTCGGTGGCGTCGTCGTCGTCGGCCTGCTGCTGAACGCCATCTTCTTCGCGCTGGCCCGTCTCACGATCCCAAGAGGCATCCGTGACTGAGACCCTGATCCGACTCGAGCAGCTGAACAAGACCTACCCCGGGCACTCCGTGCCCGCCGTCGAGCGCCTGGACTTGAGCATCCCGGACGGCGAGATCGTCATGTTCATCGGGCCGTCGGGCTGTGGCAAGACCACGACCATGAAAATGATCAATCGGCTCATCGAGCCGTCGTCGGGACGCATTGTCATCGCCGGAGAAGACGTCACCTCGATCGACCCCAACGAGCTGCGTCGACGGGTGGGTTATGTCATCCAGCAGGTCGGACTCTTCCCCCACGTGCGGGTCAGCGGCAATGTCGGGGCGGTATTGCGCCTGCTCAAGTGGCCTTCGGACAAGATCGCCCGCAGGGTCGATGAAATGCTCGACCTGGTCGGCTTGGACCCCTCGCAGTACCGGGACAGCTATCCCAAGCAGCTCTCCGGCGGCCAGCAGCAGCGTGTCGGCGTCGCGCGTGCGCTGGCGGCGGACCCGCCCGTGATGCTGATGGATGAGCCGTTCGGCTCTGTGGACCCCATTACTCGCGAGCATTTGCAGGACGAGTTCCTTCGCCTGCAACAAGAGATCCGCAAGACCATCGTTTTCGTCACCCACGACATCACCGAGGCACTTCGGATGGGCGACCGCATTGCGATACTCGGTGAGCGTTCCAGGGTGGAGCAGTACGACACGCCCCCGAATGTCGTCGCCCGGCCGTCAAGCGACTTCGTCGCCAACTTCATCGGGACAAATGCGGGCCTGCGTGCGCTGACGCTGATGCCGATCGACCGGCAGACTCTGGTACCCCCGCCGGCCGAGCGCGAGGGACCTCGTCTGGTCTACGACGAGGACCGCCCAGTGGGTTGGCACCTCTCGGATGGCCTGGGGACCACCCGAATCCAGCCACTGCGGCTCAGTGCGCAGCCGGTGCTGGCCGACGCGCTCAACCAGATCGTGTCCAGCCAGGCCCCGGCGGCAGTCGTCGTCGACGACGACGGGCAGTTGCTGGGATGTGTCGACATGAGCGCTGTGCAGGCCGCCGTGCGCGGAGCGGCCGGCAACGGCGATCGGTCAGACGTGCAGATGGAGGCGGCCAGTGGCGACGGCTCAGCCTGACGCGCTCCTCATCCCGCCGGGAGCACCGGTCCCCACCCGGGTAGGCACCGGTCTTCGCCCGGGATTCACCCGTCGGCTGGTGACGACACCGATCGTGCTGGCCCTCTCACTCCTAGCGCTCTACCTCTGGGTACAAAGCCGCGACCTGGACATCGTCGAGGATCGAACCCTCACCCAGGGACAGGTGCTCAAGGCGTTGGCCCAGCACCTCCAACTCGTCGGGTTGTCCTCACTCGCGGTCCTTGCCATCGCCGTACCCCTGGGCATCCTCGTCACCCGCAAGTCATTCCGTCACGCCAGCCCGGTCACGATCGCCATCGCGTCGGTCGGCCAGACCATTCCGAGCTTCGGGGTGATCGTCCTGTTCGCCCTGACCCTGGGTTTCGGCAGCCGCTACGTCATCTACGCGCTCATCCTGAGCACGGTCTTGCCCGTCCTGAGCAACACCATCGCGGGGCTGCAACAGATCGAACCGGCACTCAAGGAGGCTGCCTCAGGGGTGGGGATGACCCCGCTCCAAGTGCTGACCCGCATAGAGCTCCCACTTGCCGTACCCGTGTTGCTTGCCGGCCTGCGTACCTCGATCGTGCTCAACGTCGGCACAGCCACCGTCGCGGCCTTCACCGGGGCCGGTGGGCTGGGCTCGTTGATCGTGACCGGGCTCGTTCAGAACCGCGACGTCATCACCGTTGTCGGGGGCGCGCTAACAGCCATTCTCGCCCTGGCCCTGGACCACCTCACGCGCATGACACAGGAACTTCTCACACCCCGCGGGCTTTGATCCGCATCAATCCGGAAGGAAGCGCTTCGCATGAACCTTCTCCACACCCACCGGGTGGTCGGTGCCGCCGGCGCCCTCGTCGCAGCATTGGTGCTCTCCGCCTGCGGGTCCTCCTCAGGCTCGTCCTCCGGCGCGCCCGAGGCCGGTGAAGACTCGGTGGCATCGGGCATCGACCTGTCGGGCTTGGAGATCACCATCGGCTCGAAGGAATACACCGAGCAGCTGGTGCTCGGTTCGATCATGGTCCAGGCGCTGGGTGCAGCGGGCGCGGACGTCGTGGATCAGACCGGGCTCACCGGTACCCAGGTTGTGCGGGCCGCCATCGAGTCCGGGGAGATCGACGCCTACTACGAATACACCGGCACGGCGTGGCTGACGATCCTGCAGAACACCGAGCCGATACCAGACCCTCAGGAGTTGTTCGAGATGGTGCAGGCGGCCGAGGCTGAGAACGACATCTCATGGTTCTCGCTGGCCTCGTTCAACAATACCTACGCGCTGGTCGCCGGCC
>JACCUM010000267.1 GCA_013811805.1 Geodermatophilaceae bacterium
AGGAGCTCGCCAACCTCAAGGACAGCGGCCGGCTCTTGGAGATCATCGAGCCGTTCGGCTTCAGTGAGGCCGAACTCACGGATCTGACTACCGACGAACTCTGCCAGGCCTGATCGGACTCGGCGGGTCCGATGTCGGAGATCCTGAGCTACTTCCCGCTGCTGCTGGAGGGCGCCTGGGTCACCCTGCAGATTACCGCCGGCGCAGCGGTCCTCGGCCTGATCTGCGCCTTCGCCAGCGGCTTGGCCGGAGTGTCGGGAAGCCGGGTGGCCCGCGGCGTCTCGATCGTGTACGTCGAGTTCTTCCGCGGCACCTCGGCCCTGGTCCAATTGTTCTGGCTCTTCTATGCTCTGCCCCTGGTCGGTATCCGCTTCGAGCCGCTCGCCGCGGGAATCGTCGCTCTCGGTTTGAACATCGGCTCGTATGGCTCGGAGGTCGTACGAGGTGCGATCAAGGCGATCCCTCGAGCGCAGTATGAAGCGACGATCGCATGCAATATGACCCCCTACCGGCGGATGCGCTCAGTGATCCTGCCCCAGGCTGTGGTAGCCATGCTGCCGCCGTTTGGCAACCTGCTGATCGAGCTGCTGAAGGGCACCTCGCTGGTTTCGCTGATCACGATCGCCGAGCTGACCTTCAACGGCCAGATCCTGCGCAACATCACCGGTGAAACGCTGACCGTCTTCCTGGTCGTGCTGGTCATCTACTTCGTGATGGCCTATGCGATCACCCTGGGCATGAAGTGGCTCGAACGCCGGGCCGCCGCCTCGATCGGCCTGGGCAAGCTCCCTTCCCAGCCCGAGGTGATCAGGCTGGAGCCGGTGTGATCTGGGACTGGGACTATGCCCGGGATATCCTGCCCGACCTGCTGCGCGGGTTGGTGGTCACGGTGCAGGCCACCCTGGTCGGCTCGGTCGTGGCGATGATCCTCGGCTTGGTCCTCGCCCTGCTGCGCCGATCCGGGCTGGCCGTGGTCCGGGTTGTCACCGGTGCGTTCGTGGAGTTCATCCGCAGTACGCCGTTGCTGGTTCAGCTGTACTTCTTGTTCTTCGTGCTGCCCTCGCTCGGGATCACCCTGTCGGGCTTCCTGGCCGGCGTAATCGGACTGGGGGTGCACTACGCGACCTACACCTCAGAGGTCTACCGGGCCGGGATCGAGGGTGTGCCGAAGGGGCAATGGGAGGCCGCGACCGCACTCAATCTGCCCACATCACGCGTCTGGCGCAGCGTGGTCCTGCCGCAGGCGATACCACGGGTGCTGCCTGCGCTGGGCAACTATGTGATCGCGATGTTCAAAGAGACCCCGCTGCTGTCGGCCATCACCGTGCTGGAGATGCTGGCCGCTGCAAAGGGTCTCGGCAATGAGACCTTCAGGTATCTCGAGCCGCTCACCATGGTCGGCCTGTTGTTCCTGCTGGTCAGTCTGCCGGCGTCATTGAGCGTACGAAGGTTGGAGCGTCGCTATGGACACTGAGAAGAATGGACACTGAGAAAGTGGACACCGAGGAAAGGGCCGGAACCGTCGCGGTGGAGCCGTCGGCCGCGCAGGAGATGGTTCGCTTCGACAAGGTGGTCAAGCGTTTCGGCGACAACGTGGTCTTGCGCGAACTGGACTTCCAGGTCGGCGCCGGTGAGCGGATCACTCTGATCGGTCCCAGCGGTTCGGGCAAGACCACGATTCTTCGGCTGCTGATGACCATCGAGCGGGCCGACGAGGGCAAGATCCACGTCGACGGCGAGTGCCTCACCCACGTGCAGCGGGGGGGTAATGAGCTGCCGGCCGACGAGAAACACATCCGGAAGGTCCGCAAAAAGATCGGCATGGTCTTCCAGCAGTTCAACCTGTTCCCGAACATGAGGGTGTTGCGCAACGTCTCCGAGGCTCCGGTGCACGTGCTGGGGATGTCCCGGGCCGAGGCCGAGGCGAAGGCGATCGAGCTACTCGATCTGGTCGGACTCGGCGAGAAAGTCGACGCCTACCCCTCGCAGCTGTCCGGCGGGCAACAGCAGCGGGTCGCGATCGCCCGGGCGCTGGCGATGCAGCCCAAGGTGCTGTGCCTGGACGAGGTCACCTCCGCGCTTGACCCGGAACTCGTGGCCGAGGTGCTCAACGTCCTGCGCAACATCGCCGCCTCCACCGACATCACGATGCTGTGCGTCACCCACGAGATGAAGTTCGCCCGCGACGTCTCTGACCGGGTTCTCATGTTCGACCAAGGCCAGATCGTCGAGGAAGCCGCGCCGGACAAGCTGTTCACCCAGCCCGAGCACCAACGAACCCGTACCTTCCTGCGCGCCCTGCTCGAAGAGCACTGACCCAGGCTATCCGGAGTTCAGCAATCGCTGACCCGGGCCGATTGCCTTCGACCCAGCCGAGTGCAATGCCGAC
>JACCUM010000086.1 GCA_013811805.1 Geodermatophilaceae bacterium
AGCCGGCACCAACCGAGGCCCGTACCTCACGTACCGGAAGACGCCAACCGGTCGGCGCGCCTTTCAGGGTCGGGTCGGACGAGATCGACAGGTGGGTCTTGGCGATACACACCGGCAGATGGCCGAAGCCGGCCCGCTCGTAGGTGTCCAACTGCTTGCTCGCTGCCGAGGAGTAGTCCACCCCGTCCGCGCCGTACACCTTGGCAGCCACGATCTCGATCTTCTCCCGAAGGGAGGCCTCGTCTGGGTAGAGCACCGCGAAGTCAGACTTCTCGTCGGCTGCCTCTACGACGACCTCGGCGAGTTCGGTCGCGCCCGCGCCGCCCTTGCCGAAGTGGTCGGCCACGGCGACGCGGGCGCCCATCTCCTCGGCGATCTCCATGATCGCGCGGTGCTCGGATTCGTGGTCGTCCGGGAAAGCGTTGATCGCCACGACCGGGGACACTCCATGGATCCGGATGTTCTCGATCTGCTTGCGCAGGTTCGCCCCGCCCGCGTGCACGTCGTCTGGGTTCTCCGCGAGCAGAGCCTCGGGCAACGGCTTTCCGGCCACGATCTTGAACTTCCCGGAGTGCGCCTTGAGGGCGCGGACTGTGGACACCACCACCGCAGCGTCCGGAGTCAGTCCTGACGTGCGGCACTTGATGTTGAAGAAGCGCTCGGCCCCCATGTCCGCGCCGAAGCCGGCCTCGGTGAGCAGGAAATCACCCGACCGGATGCCGATCAGGTCGGCGACGATCGAAGAGTTGCCGGTGGCGATGTTTCCGAACGGTCCGGAGTGGACCAGCACTGGCGTGTTCTCCAACGTCTGCAACAGGTTCGGTTTGATCGCCTCACGCATGATCACCGCCATCGCACCGGCGCCACCGATCTCCTCGGACGTCACCGGCGTGCCGTCCTTGGTATAGCCGACCACGATGCGCCCCAGCCGCTCACGCATGTCGGCCAACGAGATCGACAGGGCGAGGATTGCCATGACCTCCGAGGCAGCTGTGATGTCGAACCCGGTCTGTCGAGTGACCCCGTCCATGCGAGAACCCAGGCCCACCACGATGTTTCGTAGCGATCGGTCATTCACGTCGAGCACCCGCCGCCAGGTGATGTTGTTCAGGTCCAAGCCGCTCTCGTTGCCCTTGTGCAGATGGTTGTCGACCATCGCCGAGAGCAGGTTGTGCGCCGCGGTGACGGCGTGGAAGTCACCGGTCAGATGGAGGTTGAGGATCTCCATCGGGACCGCCTGGCTGTATCCACCCCCTGCCGCACCGCCCTTGATCCCGAACGTCGGGCCCATCGAGGGCTGTCGTACGGCGACCGTGGCCCGCTTACCGATGTGGCTCATCGCCTGACCGAGCCCCATGAGCGTCGTTGTCTTTCCCTCACCCAGGGGCGTCGGGGTCACCGCCGAGACGACCACATACTTCGCCTTGGGCCGGTCAGCCAGTTCCTCGATCGCCTCGAGCCTGATCTTGAGAACGTCCCGGCCGTAGGGCTCGAGGAACTCCGGGCGGAGCCCCATCGACTCCGCGATGTCGGCGATCGGTTTCAGGGTGGCGCCGCGGGCGATCTCGAGGTCGCTGGGAAAGGCCATGCACAATCTCCTCAGTTGGACTGACAGGTCTGACGGACTAGCGGATGGCCTCGATACCGAACTCGGTACCGGCATCGACCAGGGCGTGGAACAGGTATGCGCCCGAGGAACGCTCGCAATGGAGCAGATAGCTGGGCACGCCGTCCTGGTCGTCACGAACGATGTCGGTCACCAACTTGGCCACCGATGTCCGTAACGCCGATCCATCGGGGGTGATGTCGTCGGAGAAGTCGATGCCGCAGACCTTGGCGAGCAGGTCCGCGCTTCGCGCGCCGGCCAACCGGATCAGCGCGCGCCCATGCGTCAGATCGACGACCGAGACGAACTCCCCGCAGGATTCGACCTCGGCTTCCAGCCGGCGTCGTACGTCATCGGAGATCGCCGACTCGACGAGCACCAGCCACTCCCCTGGCCCGGCTCCCACGACCAGCCTGCCGTCGGACGCCCTGGTCGTAGCGGCGAAGTCCGTTCCGAGTGCCTGGGCCGCCGGTCCGTCCGGGGTAGCCCGCACGCCGAACTTGGCAAGGCCGGACAGGTCGTAGAGGCACACCGGTGCATCCGGCGCCCCCCCGGTGGCCGGTCGCGATGCGGCGACCCGGTCCGGTGAGATCGCGCTGCGCGGCAGGTCCGGTGGCGCGATGGCCGCAGTCACCGCATCCGGCACATCGGTCACCAGCTGCTGACGCTCACCGGACGGGTCAAGATGTGCCAACTGCTCGGTGACTCTCGCCGGAATGTCGCGGCCGTCGGGGAGCCGCACGGTCACGACTGTGCCGGGTGCAGCCACCGAGGCGTCGAGTTGCCCGAGACAGATCGATCGGTTAAGAGTCGGAGACATCCGGCTGGAGGTGATCCGGCCGACGATCTCCAGCGTCTTGCCACTACCGGGTCGCACGATCTGGCTGGCCTCCGGCGGGACGATCGAACCGTCCACCGGTTGCAGTCCGACCAGCCGCATGCCGCCGGTCTCCGCGTGCTGCCAGACGAGTTCGGGCTTGCCGGCGAAGTCGTCCTTGTCCAGCTTGACCGCCCAGTCCAGCCCGGCGCTGTACGCGCGAGTCAGCCCGTCGGTGTCCTGGCCGATGATCAGGTGACCCTTCTCCAGGCGCAGGATCCGCTGGGCCTCGACACCGAATGCTTTGACGCCCAAATCTTTCCCATACTCGAGCAGCCGCTCCCAGACGTGCATCCCGAACCCGGACGGCACGTGCAATTCGTAGGAGAGCTCACCGGTGAAGCCGATCCGCAACAGCACGCAGTCATCCACTCCGGCGATCCGCCCGGTGCGGACGTTCATGTACGGGAAAGCCTCGGCAGAAAGGTCGATGCCCTCAGTCAGCCGCCCGACGAGCTCCCGGGAGCGGGGACCGGCGACGTTGATGCTGGCGTACGCGGTGGTCACCGGAGTGACGTGGACCTGCCACTCGGGATGTTCGGTCTGCAACCAGTTCTCCACCCACTCCCAGATCGCGGCCGCACCCGAAGATGTCGTGGACATCAGGTAGTGGTCCTCGTCCAGCCGGCCGGTGACGC
>JACCUM010000087.1 GCA_013811805.1 Geodermatophilaceae bacterium
CCTCGACACTGATTACCAGGAACGGCATCGCCACAAAGGTCTCGGCGATCACGACCGCGGCGGTGGTGAACGGCAAGGAGAAGCCAAAGGTGTCGTAGAGCCACGCCCCGACGATTCCGCGGCGCCCTAGGACCAAGAACAACGCGACTCCACCCACAACCGGCGGAAGCACCAACGGCACGGTCACCAGTGCACGCAGGATCGAACGACCTCGGACGGCACTGCGAGCGAGCACCCATGCGATCGGGATCCCGAAGACCATCGACACCAACGTCGCCAGGGTGGCCGTGATCAACGACAGCCGCAGCGCTTGCCCGACCTCCGGCTCGGCCAGGCGTACCAGCAACTCCGACCAGGGGGCGCGGATCAGCAGTCCGACCATCGGCAGGACCAGAAAGGCAATTCCGACGACGGCCGGCAGCAGCAGCGCCAGCGGGATCCGCGCGCCGGACCGCTGGGACGGGGCCTTCCCGCCGGGCCTGCGGCGCGTCCGCCACCACCGGGAAGGCGGAGGCGGACGCGGTACGCCGCGCTGAGTCAGATTGGGATCTGTCACGGGGTTCGGAAGCCCGCTCCTTCCAGCGCCGCTGCACCGACATCGGAGAGGACGAACTCGACCCAGGCTGTGGCCGTATCCGGGTTCGGGGCCGCGGTCAAGGCCACGATCGGGTAGGAATTGACCGCCTCCTCGGTCTCCGGGAAGTCGATGCCCTCGACCTTGTCTCCAGCGGCGATAGCGTCGGTGACGTAGACCAGGGCAGCATCGACCTCGCCGAGTTCGACCTTGGTCAGCGCAGCTCGGACGTCCTCCTCCAACGAGTCGACCGACGGGGTGATGCCCGCCGCGGCGAAGACCGTCTCGGCGGCCGCCCCGCAGGGAACCTCGGGGGTGCAGATGGCAAGGGTCAGATCCGCGTTGGCGAAGTCGGAAAGACCCGTGATGCCAGCTGGATTGCCGGCCGGCACGGCGATCTGCAGAACGTTCTCGGTGAAGATCGTCGGCTCACCCTCGGCGCTCCCGGCCTGGGTGACCACAGTCATCTGGCTGGAATTGGCTGATGCGAAGACGTCGGCCGGGGCGCCCTGGTTGATCTGCGTGGCCAGCCCCGAACTCGGCCCGAAGTTGAATGTCACGTCGACGTCGGGATTGTCGGCCATGAAGGCATCGCCCAGCTCGGAAAAGACGTCGGTCAGTGAGGCCGCCGCGAAGACCGTGAGCGCTCCAATCAGCGGGGACTCCGAGGAACCGGCGGACCTCTCGTCGCCAGAACCGTCACTGCCGGCCTGGTCGCCTCCTCCACAAGCGGTGAGACCCAGCAGCGCAACGGCCAGCAGTGCGAGGAGTTGACGCGGCTTCAGTGGCAGAGCCATGGCTCGCCCGTTCGCTGCGCTCCTCAGCTTTGGCTCGCGCGCGGCGCGCACTCAGGGAACCTCGACGATCACGTTGGTCGCCTTGACCGCGGCTACTGCCCGACTGCCGGCCTCGAGGCCGAGTTCGTCTGCGGCCTCGCGCGACATCAGCGAGACCAGGCGGTACGGGCCGCACTGCATGTCCACCTGTGCCATCACGGCGTCACGGAGAACTCGAGTGACGATCCCGGCCATCCGGTTGCGGGCAGATTCCATCCGTGGCACGCCCGCGTCCGGGGTGTCGGCGAGCTGGCGCGCGAGCTCAGCCAGCACCTGTCCCTCGACGCGGGCCGGGCCCGGTTGCGACGTGGCGACCGTCAGACGACCGCTGTCGATCCACCGACGGATCGTGTCGTCGCTGACACCAAGCACGGTGGCGGCCTCGCTGATCCGGTATGTCGTACTCATGCCGCCAGGATACTTCCGCAAGTGCGGGTACGCCAAGGGGGAAGCTTCATGCATTCGCGGTGATCTGACTCCTGATGTCGTCAGCGATCCAGGCGATTAAGATCGTGCGCGTACGGTTGGGCGAACCTGCACTCAGGACGCTCACGATCATGGCTATTGGGTTGAGGGCTGATTTCGTTGCCCTCAGGGCAACTTCCGGTTACGGAAGTGTCATGTGGATTGTGTTCTAGGCACCCCTCTGCGACGGTGACCGAATGGCTGCCCATTTCCCCGGATCTCACCTGGGCGCAGCATGGGAACTCGTCGGTGGGCGCTTCCTGAGGGACGCCAGGCCGTGAACGACCAGACCTTCGGCGAGTTCTTGACTGAGTTCTTCGACTTCCTCAGCCGCCGCTACGACGACCTGATCGAGGTGGGGCTGGAGCACATGGCCCTGGTGTCCGTCTCGGTGTTGTTGTCGACCGTGATCGGCGTGATCGTCGGAGTCACCACGTATCGAACCGAGCGGCCCCG
>JACCUM010000091.1 GCA_013811805.1 Geodermatophilaceae bacterium
GCCGTCACCGCCGCTGGGCACACCTGTGGCACCACCGTCAGCGCCGCCGTCCTGAGTGCCGGGTGTACCCGATGCTCCACCGTCGGCCGGGCCTTCGGTAGCTGCGCCTGTCTCGTCCGTCGTCGTCATATTGCCTCCCAATGCTCAAACCGGGATCGACACGAGCGAGCGCTGGGCAGGCCGTATCGGGCAGTTCGATCGAACTAGCCACTGCAAGGTCTACTCCCCCGGGGCGGCTGTCTGACGCGGGGGTTGGCAGGGCTGGGCGGGACCCGTTCAGGCAGCTAGCATGGCTATGTCGAACACCTGTTCGAGCAGCCTGACGATGTAAGTCGAGATCGCCGGCTGGCCGGGAATCTCGGCCGGGAAGGAGCATGGAGTGACTGTTCCCGCGGCTACTTCGTCCTCGGATACCGGGATCCTGCACGTCGACATGGACGCCTTTTTCGCCAGCGTCGAGGTCCGGCGTCGTCCCGAACTCGCCGGTCTGCCGGTCATCGTCGGCGGAGCCGGTAACCGCGGCGTGGTCACCTCGGCGACCTACGAGGCCCGTCGCTACGGCGTGCGCAGCGCGATGCCCATGTCCCGGGCGCGACGGTTGTGCCCCAAGGCGGTCATCGTGCCCGGTAACATGGACGCCTACGTCGAGGTCTCCAAGGCGATCATGGCCTTGTTCGCGATGGTCACCCCACTGGTCGAACCGCTGTCCCTCGACGAGGCCTTTCTCGACGTGCGCGGTGCCGAGCGCCGACTGGGAGACCCGGTGCTGATCGGCCAGTGGCTGCGCGCCAGGGTGGCCGACGAGCAGGGGATCACCTGCTCGGTCGGAGTCGCGGCGTCCAAGTTCGTGGCCAAGCTCGCCTCCACCCACGCCAAGCCCGATGGGCTGCTCCGCATAGCGCCCGGAGAGGTCATGGATTTCCTGCATCCGCTGCCGGCCACGGCGCTGTGGGGAGTCGGGGTCAAGACCGAGGAGCAGTTGACCCGGTTGGGATTGCGCACGGTCGGCGACATAGCCAACACCCCGCGAGCCACCCTGATCCGGGCGCTGGGTGCGGCGGCGGGCGCGCACCTGTACGAGTTGTCCTGGGGGCGCGACCCGCGCCACGTCGTTCCGAACGAGCCGGATCGCTCCACCGGCGCGGAGGAGACCTTCGCTTCCGACGTGGACGACCCGGTGGTCATCCATCGTGAGTTGTTACGGCTGTCCGAACGCACGGCCGGCGGCCTGCGCTCGGGGGGACATGTGGCGCGGACCGTGACGATCAAGGTCCGCTTCGCCGACTTCAAGACCATCACCAGATCCAAGACGCTGCGCGAGGCCACCGACGTGGGTCATGAGATCTATCAGCTGGCCTGCGAACTCTTCGACGGTTTGGGGCTGGATCGCGCTCGGATCAGGCTGGTCGGCGTGCGCGCGGAAGGGCTGCGGCCGGCCGGTCAGGCGCCTCGGCAACTCGTGCTTGGCGCACCAGAGCGCGGCTGGCGGGAGGCTGAGGTGGCCGCCGATGCCGCCGCCGTACGGTTTGGTCGGGGGGCGGTACGCCCGGCTGCACTGGTCCACCGGCAACATCCCGGCCTGCCGAGAGGAACCGAACGGCCTCCCCAGACGTAGATCTGGTAGGGATGCGCCTTTCGCCCGGTCCCATGGGCTCGTATCCTGGTAAATAGTTGAGACGCAGATCTGCCAGGGAGGCTGACGTGCCACTCTCCGAGCACGAGCAAAAGCTGCTTGAGCAGATCGAGCGCGAGCTCATCAACGATGATCCCAAGTTCGCCTCCACTGTTCGCTCGGCAGATGGCCGGGTACGGGCTCGGCGCAAGCTGCTCTGGGCGGTCCTGTTCGGAATCCTCGGTTTCGGCATGCTGATCGGGGGGGCGGTGACATCCTCGATCTGGTTCGGCGTGCTCGGTTTCTGCGTGATGTTCGGTGCGGCTGCCATCGCCGTGCTCAACGCCGGCGCGGCCGCGTCCAAGGCCCCGCCCGGCAGTTCGAGCCCGCCATCGGGCAAGCAGGGTCAGCGCGGAAACCCGGTCAAGTCAAAGCTCGAAGAACGATTCCGTCGCCGCTACGACACCTAGCCCGGCCGATCGTCGTCCCAGCCGGACAGGCCCAGCGTAGGACCCGCGCGGCGACGTAACGCCACATTCGTCAGCACATCGACGCTGTCCACTGCCTGGTCGATATTGCCCGGCAGCCGAAGTGTTCCGTCCGCCCGGCCACCGAGTGAGTCCACCAGCCTCCGTACTTCGGGGTCGCTGATGGCTGCGGTGAGTGCCGCCACTAATCGTGCGGCACCCAGGACCCGGATGTCACGGTCGAAGAACTGCCTCGGGGTGGGATCGACGGGCTCGGCCAGGTGGAGGTCGTTGGTGGCCTCGGCCAGGACGCTTGACGCAGCGCACAGGTTGGTTTCCCGCTCTCGCCATCGGTCGGAGCTCAGCGCGGCCTGCAGCAGGGGAGTTAGTCGCGGGGCCAGGCGCAGCTCGGCGAAGGCTCGACCCAGCCACTTGCTGTACGGCGCCCACTGCCGGGCGATCAAGAACGCGAGCCTTATCTGATCGCGCGCTATCCGCCCCGTGATGATCCTCGACCCGAGGTCGTCGCCGCTGCCACCGGTCCGGCCGACGAACGGTTCCTCCTGGTCGATCCGCAGCCAACCCGCGGCCAGGACATAACGCCAGACGTCGTCCGGGTACCAGCCCAAAGCGGCGCGCCGCTCGGTCAGCAATCCGGCTGGGTCATGGAACACCGGACCGCTGGTCATTGTGGCGAGGATCTGCGTGGGCGTTGCGAGCCAGTCGGCCAGGTCGATCCGTGCAGCTGGGTCGAAGCCCAGCCGGGCGCGGAACAGTTCTTCGGGAGTGCTGACGGCCGGCTGGCCTTGGCTCCAGCCGTTGGGGGTCGACGTGCTGCCATAGAACACCGGGTACCCCTCGTATCGAGTAGGCAGTTGCGCCAAGACGGCTAGCAGCGGGTCTGGATCAAGCTCCGGAGGCAGGACAAGCTGGACTTTCGGACCGAAATCGTGGTCGGGGGAGATGTCGTCGTCGTAGCCCAGGACGTCGGACCCGTCGCCGAGCATGGCTGCTGCGTGTGGCTGTCTGCCGAGCACTGGCCCGACCGCCGGCGCAATTTTCACTGAATAGAACCGCCGCGACAGCTCCCTCCCGGACATCGGCCTGATGCTAGGTGTGCGGCCGCTCGTCCCGCTCCGTATTTCCGGCAGCCGCTTGGCCACCGGGTTCAGAACGGTGGGGGGTCGGCGGGTTCGACTGGCCGTGGTGGGTCGGTGGTGTGGGTGTGTCCGGTGGGGGTGGTCCAGGTCATCTGGGTGTTCCGGTCGAGGCTGGCTTGCCATCGGGGGTGTTGTTTGAGTCGGTGGTGGTGGCGGCATAGGCCGGCGAGGTTGTAGTCGGCGGTCGGCCCGGCCGGGTAGGAGATCTGGTGGTCGAGGTCGATGCGGGGTTGGCGGCAGCCGGGGAAGCGGCAGCGCCGGTCGCGGGTGATCCCGAATTCGGCCAGTGCCGCCGGTGGGGTGTAGCGGGTGCGGCCGACGTCGGTCAGCGCGCCGATGACGGGGTCGGTGAGTAGGCGTTGCCAGCTGGCATCGGCGGCCATCCGGTAGGCCATGGTGGTGGGGATCGGTCCGTAGCCGATCAGTTCGGCTGGTTCGGGTCCGCGGCCGGTGAGCAGGTTCGCGGGGAGCACGACTTGCACCTGGGCCCAGGCCGGTGGGCGGCGGGTCGGTCGTGCTGTGCTGCGGGTTGGCCGGTCCAGGTCTGCTGAGCCACCGCCGGCGCCGCCGGCGGCCGGGTTGGCTGGTCGGAGGGCGGGGTGGGTGTCGAGGTAACTGGTGGCTAGGTCGATCAGGGCGTCGGCGCGACGTTGGTCAGCGGTGCGTCGGTCGCCGTTGGCCCGGTCGCCTGGGGTGTGATCCCTCGGCGTGGCGGTGCAGGGTGGTCATGATCGCGGCGGCGCCGTCGGCGGGTAGCAGCGCCCAGAGCTGGCTCATGCAGTTCTCGACGGGGGTCAGGGTGACCCGGCGCCGGGTCAGGTCGGCGGTGTGGCGGTCTTCGATCCCGGCCGGGTCGAGGATGTGCACGGCCCGGGCCACGGCGGACCGCAGCGCGCTGGGGGTTTGGGCCGCGGCTTTGGTCAGGACTCGATCGGCGACGGCGGCGCGTACGGCACGGTCGAGGGTTCGGGTGCCGTCGGTGATGATCCGGGCTCGGATAGGTCGATGGTGCCGGCCTGCAGGAGTTCGAACACTGCAGGGAGGGCGCGGGTGAGGTCCTGGGCTAGGTCGAGGCGGTTGTTGGCCGCGACCCGGGAGATCCGGGCGCCCAGCGCGATCTCGTCGACCACGAATTCCATCAGCTGCCCGGGTTCGCCGTGCCCGCCGCGGGCGGTGTGGTCGGCGCGTTGGAGTTGGTCGGTCTGGCGGCGCCGGCGTTGAGGTCGGCGTCGGCGGCCCAGGCCCCACCGGTCACCGACCGTCGTGCACGTCGCTGCATCGAACATCTGTTCGAGACTAGTCAGTATTCGACTGCACCGCAAGCAGATACACCGAAATCATCCACGAGATTCGACCCCCCAGACCGCGGGTCACCGACCCCCACCGGTGGCGTACCCGGCCCTCGTTGCTGCGTCTTTTCGTCTGGGAAAGCGACCGGCCCGAGACCGGGCCGTCCGTACGAAGAGGTTGAGCGATTCGAGCCGCCGGCGGTCAGCGCCCGGGCGGGCGGGTCTGGCGCCTGGCCGAACGCGTCGACGGGCGTAACCGGTTCACGGTGGAGGCTGGCATGACCCGTGCCCGCAGCCGTTGCCTACGTCCCGCGTGACGGCCCAGTGCCCGGCGAGCCGAGCGCAGCGGGGGAGCGAGATCGACCGACCGCGACAGCGCGACCGACTCGGGTGCGTACCTGGCCCGTTCTTCGGCCAGCGCGATGTCGCGTACGGCGACGGCGCTGTCGGCGTCGAACATCGCGTCGCGGGCCAACCGGCGGGCCAGCATCCGCGGAGTCTCGTCCTGTCGGCTGGTCAGTCCGAGGTCGGTCGCTGTGTCCATGAGTTCGTCCCATGCCGCATGGGCTCCTGGTCCGGCTCGACTGCGGCCGACCAGCCGGAGCCGGCTCAGTCGAGTGCGGACCCGGATCAGTGCCGGCCCCAGGAGCGCGACCAGCACGATCAGCAACCCACCGATGATGGCGATCGGTAGCCAGTTGAAGCCGTCCTGCACCGTCGTCCGGTTGAGAGTGTTCGGATCGCTGAGGCTCTCGTCGAATTGAGGCGCCTGCCCGCCGGGGAGCTGACCCGGTGAGACGCTGGGAGCCGCCGACGTCTGCTCCTCGTCGGCGACGCTGTCGGCCCGCGGGGCATAGCCGAGTTCTACCGCGCGTCCTGGTCCGATCGGGGTGGGATCGAAGGGCATCCAGCCGAACCCGCTGAAGTAGGCCTCCACCCAGGAATGTGCGTCGTCGGTGGTGACGGTCCACGCGCCGTCCTCGAACGTGCCGGGGGTATAACCCAGCACGACCCGGGCCGGGACACCGGTGGCCCGGAGCATGACGGCCATCGCGGCGGCGTACTGCTCGCAGTAACCACGCTTGTTCTCCAGGAAGTTGACCAGGTCGTCACCGCTGGTCCCGGGCTCGGTGGTGAGGCTGTAGAGGAAGCCGTTCGCGCTGTCGGTCAGATAGTTGTTGATCGCCAGCGTCCGCTCGTACGGTCCGCCCGCCCCGGCCGCGGCGACGAGAGAATCCACCAGGGCCGCGACCGCGGGGTCCAATCCGGTGGGTAGCGCGGTGAAGTCGACCTGCAGCGGGTTGTCCGGGTCGAGATCGGGCGCGCGGGAGAGCTGGGTACGGGTGGGGTTGGGCTGCTGGGCGCGAAGTGAATACTCGAGTCCCGCGCTCGTGTCGTCGCGGCTGAAGACCGTGGCACTGTTCTCGTCGAAGCGCCAGTCGCCGGCGACGTCGATGGACAGCGGCGAGGAGAACACCGGCAGGAATCGATCGTCGTGCTGCAGGACGCTGATATCGGCGGTCATGCTTCTCAGGATCTGGGGCCCAGGAAGCCGGGCCAGGAGCCCGTCCCCGGCGACCTGGACCTGACTGTCCAGATTGGCCAGCGACCAGCCGTCCGGTCCGTAGGTGTCCAGGGCCAACGAGCGCAGGTAGTAGGGGTCGTCGACGTTGGTTTCGAACCGCAGAAGCTCCCGAGTCTCAGGCAGCGTCAGTTCGCCCTGCAGGCGCGCCAGCGGACTGAGAGACGTTCCCGGACCGGACCCGCTGCCGCCCCCGAACTGCTCTCCCAGCAGACCTTCGGGCCAGGTGGGGATCACCAGCGGCAAAACCAGACCAAGACCGACCGTACCCAGCCCGACCTGCGCGGCGGTCACCAGCCCTGGCAGCGAGCGGGAATTGCCGGATGTGACGGTGCGTCCCCATCGGGCCACGCCGTCGCGGCCATCGGCGTAGAGAAGCAGGAGGTAACCCAGCGCGGGCCCGACAAAGCTGATCGGATTGGGCATGCCCACCAACGTGGCCACTGGCACCAGGTAGATGACCAGTTGCGCGAGCCCGCCCAAGGCGGCTCGGCGCAGCCCGATCACCAGGAACTCGACGAGGATCGCCGCCAGACCAATGGCCATGGCCGTCAGGGCGACCAACCCATCCAGGAGCAGGGCGGGCGCTGCTTGTGCCTGCAGGTCGAGCAGCCCCTCACCGAGCACGGCGCGGAGATCACGGGTACTGCCCGGCGTGGGGATGAACCCCAGAGTCAGATGTTGCTGCGCGAAGAAAAGGTTGAGCACCACGAACCCGGCAAGGAGCTGGGCCAGCGGTGCCAGCCCGGCCACTCGGGGAAGCGACCGAACGCCGATGCCGGTCAGCGTGATGACCACCACCATCGTGATCGCCGGCGCCAGCCAGCCGCTGTTGACGAAGACCGGGAGCAGGGCGGCGCCGGTCAGCACAGTGGCGGCCCCGCATGCGGCGCCCAACCGTAAGGACCTCGCCCGTTCGGCCAACGACTCGTCGTCGTGCACGCCGGTGCGGACGGCTCCGCGGGTGTCCGCTGCGACGTCCGCGGCCCCGCTCTGGCCGGCACCCTCTTCGACGGCACCGCCATCGACGGCGACGCCCTGGGTCGTCCCGGTCTCGGGAATCGTGGCCTGCGTCATGGCCGGCCAGCCGTGGTCAGACGGGTGCCGCCGAAGCCCTCGGAGGAGGCTGCGGTCCCGCTGTAGCCGAAAGCGGTGACGCCAGCCTGCGCCCAGGCGTCGGTGATCGTGACCCCGGCAGGGACGATCACTACCCGCCAGCCGGCTCGGCGGAACACTCCGGCCGTGGCCAGCACCTGCTGGCTCGGTTCGGCTAACCCGGGTGTAGTGGCGACGCCAACCACCGGGTTCTGGCCGTTGCGCTCGTCCGTGCCGGGAACAGCTGAGGTGGACCTGGCGGAACGGCTTCGGCGCCCGCCACCGGCGTGATAGCTCCCGACGTCAGACAACACGGCGATCGAGGTCGATGTCGAGGACCGGCCCCGGATCAGCGCCGCCGCGTCATCGGGGCTCGCCTCCCCGAGGACACAGACCAGCAGGCCGTCCTCACCTGCCTGGCGCAGCTCGCTGATCCCGTGGTCGAGGGTTCGGATGGTCGAGGTTCGGATGACTGCCAGTTGGTCGAGCAGGGCGTCCCGAGCGGCAAGGCCGGAGACCCCATGGATCTCACCGCCGTCGGTGAACAGCCGCAGGCTGTAGCCCAGCCGGCTGAGGTGGTCCCCGACGCTGGCCGCTGCGCTCACCGACCATTCGAAGCTTCCGCTCATCCCCTCACCGCGATGGGCGGTGCTACGAGTGTCCAGAAGCAGGGCGGATCTGGTCTGCCAAGGCTGTTCCTCTCGGCGGACCATCAACTTCCCGACCCGGGCCGTCGATCGCCAGTGCACCTTGCGCAGGTCGTCCCCGCTGCGGAACTCGCGAGTGGCGGCGTCGTCCTCGCCTTGGATGGACACCGACCTCGAGCTGCTCTCACCGCCAGTGGAATACGCCCCACCGAGCCCCACCCCGGGCAGCGGGTGCACCACCGGAACGATGGTGAGGACATCGGTGGCCGCGAAACCACGGCTGCGCTCCACCAAGCCGAAGGGGTCGGTGAGCTTGAGCCGCAGTGGCCCGATCGCGAATCGTCCGCGCAAGGCCGACTGCACCTGATAGTCCAGCTCCACGCTGTCACCGGGGGCGAGCCGGTCGACGACGAACCTGGCGTGAGGGCCCAACAGGTGCGGCACTGAATCGTCGAGTTGGAGCAGCCCACTGCGTTGCTCGGCGCGGTTGGTCACCCGCAGGACGATCGTGGCCGGCTGACCCACCGGCGTACGGCTGGGAACGATAGACCGTAATGACGACAGCCGAAACCTGTTGCGGCCCACGAACAGTGAGGCGACCAGGGGTACAGCGAGGGCAAAGACGGCGGCCCTCAACAAGGCGGATTCTCCTAACGTGATGCCGGTGAGAATCAGCGCGATTCCGGCGGCAACGAGGCAGTTACCGCGAATCGTCAGGTTGTCCCAGAGCTTGCGCATCTCAGGTCCGCCACTTCCACTGGATCTCGACGGTGTCGCTCAGCTGGCCGTCGGATCAGGGGCGTTGCGCGGCACCGGAACCCGCTTCACGCAGTCCGCCACGATGTCGCTGGCACTGCGCCGGGCGATCTGCGCCTCGGGGGTGAGGATCACCCGGTGGCACAGCACCGGCCCGACGAGCTGTTGGACATCATCCGGCAACACGTACTCCCGTCCGGCCAGTGCCGCCACCGCTTTGGCCGCGCGCAGTAACTGCAAGCTGGATCGCGGTGACCCGCCGAGCCGCAACTCAGAGCTGCGGCGGGTCGCCGCGACCAACCCGACGACATAGCTCGACACCGCGGGCGAAACGTAAACGCCGGCCACGGCGGCGATGATGCTGCGGACCTCGGCTGCGTTCGAAACCGGCCGCAGGTCCTCGAGCGGATCGTGGTCCGCGTGACCGGAGAGCATGGCGAGCTCGGCGCGGGTGTCCGGGTAACCCATGGAGACCCGGGCGGTGAACCGGTCGCGCTGCGCCTCAGGCAACGGATAGGTGCCCTCCATCTCGATCGGGTTCTGGGTGGCCACTACCATGAACGGGCTCTCCAGGTAGTACGTCGTCCCGTCGACGGTGACCTGCCGCTCCTCCATGCACTCCAGTAGCGCTGACTGGGTCTTGGGCGAGGCCCGGTTGATCTCGTCGCCGACGACCAGATTGGCAAAGACCGCACCGGGCTTGAACTCGAAGTCGCGACTGTCCTGGTTGTAGACGCTCACCCCGGTCACGTCGCTCGGCAGCAGGTCCGGGGTGAACTGCAGCCGGCGTACCGAGCAGTCGATCGAGCGCGCGAGCGCCTTCGCGAGCTTGGTCTTGCCGACGCCGGGGACATCTTCGATCAGTAGATGACCCTCGGCCAGCAGCACGACCAGGGCCAGCCGGACGATGTCGGGTTTGCCCTCGATGACACGCTCGATGTTGGTCGCGATCCGGGTGGCGATCTCCCGCGCCTGATCCAGGGCAACGGCGCCCTGACGGGCCCGATGGGCGCCGTCACCGGCAGACGGGCCGCCTCGTTCCTCGACAGCGTCGGACCGGACGACCTCGCTGTGCGGGGCGGCTGTCACCGCAGCGTTCCTCCTAGTTCGCCGGGATCGCCGGCGCGCATCTGGGTGCCGAGAAAAGCGCGGCAGCTGGCGTGAAGGAGCCTACGTCGCGCTCGGGTCGATGTGTAGGCGTGCGCCGATCTTGGGCGCCACGAGACACATTCCCAGATTTTCCGCGCTTGTGGGGATCTGTGGGTTATAGTGGCCCTCAGTGGAGACAAGTGGGGCAGATCGGGCGTCGGGAGGTGGCGTGTGTTCTTCGGCACGCATGCGTTACGCCTGGATGAGAAGGGTCGATTGGCCCTACCCGCGCGCTACCGCGACGAACTTGCCGAGGGCCTGGTGATCACCAAAGGGCAGGAGCACTGCCTGTTCGGGTATCCGGTCGGCTACATGACGCGGATCGCCGAATCCCTGGCCCACAACACAGCCCCCGGAGGTTCGCGCGCGGTACGCGAGTACGAACGCTTCCTGTTCGGGTCGGCCGACAACCCGACCCCGGACAAGGCAGGACGGGTGGTCGTCCGGCAAGAGCTACGCGACTACGCCGGGCTGGATCGGGACTGCGTGGTCGTCGGCGCGAATACCCGCTTCGAGATCTGGGAGTCCAGCGCCTGGGCGCGATTCGTCGCCGAGCGTGAGGACTCCTTCTCCGACCTGGAGGCCGAGGTGTTGCCGAGGCCGATCTGAGCCACGACGCGTCCCTCGCCCCTCTGGTGAGGTCTCCTCCCGTGCCGTACCGCCTCCGCCCTGGCACCCCTTCCCCGGTGCCTGGTCGAACGGCCGGCGGAGCGGGCGGGGACCTGACCAGAGGACCGAGAACCGATCGCAACACCCACAACGCACACCAGCACAGGGCCCAGGAGGGAGGAGTCATGAGCACGCCCGGACACGTCCCGGTTCTGCTGTCACGGGTCAGCGAACTCCTGGCTCCGGTAGCGGCCCGCCCCGCTGCTGTCGTCGTCGATGCCACGATCGGCCTGGGCGGTCACGCGCAGGCGCTGCTGGCTGCTCACCCCCAACTGTGGATCGTCGGTCTCGATCGTGACCCAGCGGCGTTACGGATCTCCGCGGACCGGCTCGCGCCGTACGGCGATCGCGTGCACCTCGTGCACACCCGATTCGACGCCCTCACCGAAGTGTTGAGCGAGGCCGACATCCAGGGCGTCGACGGGGTCCTGTTCGACCTCGGCGTCTCCTCCATGCAGCTTGACGATGCAGGGCGCGGCTTCTCCTACTCCCGCGACACCGGTCTGGACATGCGGATGGACCGGACCGCGACGCTCACCGCCGAGCAGGTCGTCAACACCTACTCGCGCGCTGAGTTGACCCGGGTTCTGCGGGCCTACGGCGAGGAGCGCTTCGCCTCCCGGGTTGCCGCGGCGATCGTCCGCGAACGGGACCGTGGCCCGATCACCAGTTCTGCGGTGCTGGCCGAGCTGGTCCGTACCGCGATCCCGGCCGCCACCCGACGGACCGGCGGTCATCCGGCCAAGCGCACCTTCCAGGGCCTGCGGATCGAGGTCAACGGCGAGCTCGCCGCCCTCGAGGCCGCCCTTCCGGCAGCCATCGAGGCACTTCGTCCGGGCGGTCGCCTGGTCGCGATCAGCTATCACTCCCTGGAGGACCGGATCGTCAAGCTGGCCCTCGTGTCTGCCGCCCAGGACAGCACACCCCTCGACCTGCCGGTGCTGCTGCCCCAAGCGCGGCCGCGGTTGCGGATGCTGACCAGGGGCGCCGAGCTGCCCACCGCGCAGGAGATCGACGTGAACCCGCGCTCTGCATCGGCCAAACTCC
Organism: Geodermatophilaceae bacterium; assembly: GCA_013811805.1. Lineage (GTDB taxonomy): Bacteria > Actinomycetota > Actinomycetes > Mycobacteriales > Geodermatophilaceae > JACCQS01. The sequence goes on from JACCUM010000091.1 coordinate 11,474, forward strand.
GCGCCGTGGAGCGGGCCGAATCAGCTCAGGGCGCAGCCTGATGGTCTCGAGCTCGTCCGCGAGCAAGATCGACGCCGTACCCAGCCCGTACCGGCCGACTTGGACTTCGCGCCGCCCGGCGCTGCGCCTGCTTCCCGCTCCGAGGACCACTCTTGGCCGCGGGCCCTTCATCGTCCTCGTGCTGGGCCTACTGATCCTCGGCACCATCGGTTTGCTCGTCCTGAACACGGTGATAGCCGCGGACTCCTTCCGAGCCGAACAACTCGTCCAGCGCAATGCCGAGCTCACCGTGGTCGAACAAGAACTGCGGCGTCAGGTCGCCGAAGGCCTGTCGCCCGAGGCACTGGCCGAAGCAGCACGCGAACTGGGGATGGTCGCGGCCGGACAACCTGGCTTCGTCGTCGTCAACCCGGACGGATCCATCGTCATCCAGGGCACACCCGTCCCGGCCGGCATTCGCTGACGTGGCCAGCCCACCGCCCCGTACCCGGCCGAGGCGTCCACCGACCCGAGCACCGTCGCGCCGTCGGCGGCGGCGGCGCCGGCTGGAACTAGCCGGTCAGGACCGGCGGCTGCGCTTCGCCGCGGCCGTCATGGCGCTGCTGACGGCGATCATCCTCGGCCGCCTGGTCCTGCTCCAGGGACTGGACGGCACGGCCTACGCTGCCGCCGCCTCTGCCGAGCGCCTGCGGGAGGACGTCCTGCCCGCCACCCGCGGGCAGATCCTGGACGCCAACGGGAATCCCTTGGCCTATACGGTTTCTGCGCGCAAGATCTACGCCGATCCATTCCTGATCAGTGATCCGGTCGGGGCGGCGACGATCTTGTCCGGACTGCTCACGGTTCCGGTCAACAGACTGGTCGACAAGATGCAGGCCGACAACCGGTATCAGGTGCTGGCCGAAAGGCTCGAGCCGTCGTTGGCCGCGCAGGTCATGGGCCTGGGCATCGCCGGGATCGGCGTCGAGGTCCAGCCGCTGCGGGTGTATCCGGCCGAATCGGTCGGGGCTCAGGTCGTCGGGTTCACCGGCGCTGACGGTTCTGGCCTGGCCGGCATCGAGCAGGCATTCGACGAACTGCTGACCGGGACGCCGGGGACCGCCTCGTACGAAGTCGGCCGCACCGGTGCGGTCATCCCGGCCGGGGTGCACGCTGATCGACCCGCCGTCCCGGGGGGGACGGTCCGGCTGACCATCGACCAGGACGTCCAGTTCCATCTGCAGCGGCAGCTCGACGCGCAATGCGCTGACGGGTCCACCGAGAATGCCCAGGGGGTGATCCTCGAGGCGCACACCGGTCGGGTGCTCGCGATGGCGACCTGCCGCGGCTTCGATCCGAACAGCGCCAACGACGCCGACCCGGACACGCTCGGCAACGGGGCGATCTCCGGCATTCTCGAGTCGGGGTCGGTGGCCAAGGCCATCACCTTGTCCGCAGCCATCGAGGAGGGCCTCGTCACCCCCGACGACGTCCGGCTGACACCGGACTCGATCACCGTCGGCAACACGACGGTCCGCGACGCGCACCCGCACGACCCGATCAACTACACGATCACCGGAATCCTCGCCAAGTCCTCGAATGTCGGAACGATCGGCATCGCCCGCGAGCTGGGTAACGAGCGCCTGGAGGAATACCTCCGCAAGTTCGGTGTCGGCGCTCCGACCGGAATCGAGCTACCCGGTGAGAGTCCGGGAATCCTTGTGCCGCACCAGGAGTGGAGCATCGCCCAGTCGATCAACATCCCGATCGGCCAGGGCTTCGCCCTCACCACGCTGCAGATGGCATCGATATACCAGACGATCGCCAACGGCGGGGTACGCATTCCGCCCCGGATCGTCGCATCGACGACTGCCCCCGACGGCACGGTGACCGATACCGTCCAGCCAGAGGGGGTTCGAGTCATCAGCGAGGAGGCCGCCGCGACCATGGCCTACATGCTCGAAGCGGTGGTCGGCGAGGGCGGCACGGCGTTGAACGCCTCCATCGGCGGCTACCGAGTTGCCGGCAAGACCGGTACGGCGCAGCGGCCGAACCCGGCGTGCCGTTGCTACGCTGGAGGCGGCTTCTGGACCACCTTCGCCGGGTTCGCACCGGCTGACGCGCCGCGCTACGTCATGTCGGTGATGCTGCAACGACCCGACTCCGGGGTACCGGCGGGGCCGGTATTCAAGAACGTCATGACCTTCGTGCTCGCCCACGAGGCGGTGGCGCCGACCGGTGCGGCCCGCCCAGAGTTCATCCTGATCGTGTGAGCCTCGCTCCCGAGCCGGCGATCCCGACGCTGCGATCGATGCCAGCGCGCGCTCGGTAACCTCGCCTCCCGTGGTCGCCCTCGCTCGCCCCGCCCAGCTCCCACCGATCCCGTTGGTTGAGCTGGCGGCCCTGTTGGGTGCCCAGGTCGAGCCAGAACGTCGACTGGTCGAGGTCTCCGGCGTGACCCTGCGCTCGGCCGACGTACGGCCGGGCGACCTGTTCACGGCACTTCCCGGCGCCAACACGCACGGGATCACCTTTGCCGCAGCCGCCATCGATGCCGGTGCGGTCCATCCTCACCGATCCGGCCGGGGCCAGGTACGGGTCCACTCTGGACGTGGAAGTTCCACACCTTGTCGTCGCAGATCCTCGCGCGGTGCTGGGGCAGGTGTCCGCCGCGATCTACGGCGATCCGAGCCGACACCTGGCGGTCCTGGGTTTGACCGGCACCAATGGCAAGACGACGACGAGTTACCTGCTCGAGGCCGCCCTTCGCGCCGCGGGGCAGCGCCCTGGACTGATCGGGACGATCGAAACCCGGATGCATACCGCGGAGGGGCTGGTGGCCGTACCGGCGCAACGCACGACCCCCGAAGCGCCCGACCTGCAGGCGACCCTCGCGCTGATGGTCGAGAACGGCGTCGACTCGGTGGCCATGGAGGTCTCCAGTCATGCGCTGGCATTGGACCGGGTGGCGGGTACGCGCTTCGAGGTCGCCGGCTTCACCAACTTCAGCCAGGATCACCTGGATTTCCACGGTGACCTGGGGGCTTACTTTGCAGCCAAGGCCCTGCTCTTCGACGGCCGCGCGAAGTACGAGGTCGTGCTGGTGGACGACGAGTGGGGCCGAAGACTCCTCCGGCCGAGCACCGTCACCGTATCGGCCGTCCAACAGCGGCAGGCCGACTGGTACGCCTCTGACGTTCGCCCCCATGGAGGAGCGACCGCGTTCGTGGCGCACGGCCCGGGCGGGCGCGAACTGCCGGTCCGGCTGGGGCTGCCAGGCGACTTCAATGTCGCGAACGCGTTGCTGGCGCTGGCGATGCTCGACCGCGCCGGGTACGACGTCGAGCGTGGTGTGCAGGGACTGGAAGCCGCCCGAGTCCCCGGGCGGATGGAGGTCGTTGCGGCCGGGCAACCGTTCACGGCGGTGGTCGACTACGCGCACACCCCGGCCGCTGTCTCGACTGTGCTCCAGGCGCTGCGACCCCAGACCGACGGGGCCGTGATCTTGGTGCTCGGCTGCGGTGGGGACCGGGACGCCGGAAAGCGTCCACTGATGGGCGCGGTCGCCGCCCGGGGCAGCGATTTGCTGATCATCACCGACGACAACCCACGATCGGAGGACCCGGCCGCGATCCGGACCGCGATGCGCACAGGCGCGCAGTCCGTGGACACAGCACATCGAGGTGCCGTGGTCGAAGTTGATGACCGGGCGGAGGCGATCGAGGCCGCGGTGGATCGGGCCGCTCCCGGCGACATCGTCGTCATTGCCGGAAAGGGGCACGAACAGGGCCAGGAGATCGCCGGAGTGACCTCCCCCTTCGACGACCGACAGGTCCTGCGCCGTACATTGGCCGGCCACGGCTGGTCAGCTGGGCAGGAACCATGATCGCCCTGTCGGTCGCCGAGGTGCTCGCTGCCACGCACGGACGGTGGGACCCCGGTACGGCCGCAGCCGAGAGTGACCCGACCGCCGCCGGGAGAGATCCGGCCACGATTGCGATCACCGGTGAGGTGCGGATCGACTCACGGTCCTGCGGTCAGGGTGACCTGTTCGTCGCCTTGCCGGGGGAGCACACCGACGGCCACGACTTCGCTGCAGCGGCCCACCGAGCGGGTGCCGTAGCTGTCGTGACCGTCCGTGCGATCCCGCAGGTCCCGTGCGTCGTCGTCGCCGACCCGGTGATCGCCCTGGGCGCGCTGGCGAAGGCGGTCCTGGCCCGGCTGCCCGAGCTGGTCATCGTCGGCATCACCGGGTCCAGCGGAAAGACCTCCACCAAGGACCTGATCGGCGAGCTTCTGTCTGGATGGGGCGCCACCGTGTGTCCCATCGGTTCCTACAACAACGACCTCGGCGTTCCGCTGACCGCGCTGCGGGTCGAGCCGGCCACCCGTTACCTGGTCCTGGAGATGGGTTCGCGTGGCATCGGCCACATCGCCCGGCTGACCCAGATCGCGCGGCCCGCGATCGGGGTGGTGCTCAACATCGGCACCGCTCATCTCGGCGAGTTCGGCTCGGCGGCCGTCGTGGCCACGGCCAAGTCCGAACTCGTTGCCGCACTTCCGGCTGCCGGCGACGGTGGAGTCGCGATCCTCAACGCCGACGATCCGGCGACGCCCTACCTCGCCGGTCGTACCGCCGCGCAGGTGTGGACCTTCGGTAGCGCGCCGGGGGCCGATATCCGCTACGACGGGATCGACGTCAGCATCGGCGGCCGGCCCCGCTTCCGGTTGTCGGCCGGCGTCGGCCAGGTCGAGGTGGCCCTCCGGTTGGTCGGTGCCCATCAGGCGGCCAACGCCTCGGCCGCCGCCGCGGTTGCGCTGGCTACCGTGGCTCGCGATCGGCCACCGGCCCGGGTGACCAGCGCCGCGACCGACCAGCGGCTCACCGAGATCGGCATCGGACTCGGGCACGCACTGCCCCGCAGCCGCTGGCGGATGGAACTCACCGACCGAGCCGACGGGGTGAGCATCCTCAACGACGCGTACAACGCGAATCCCGAATCGATGCGGGCCGCCCTGGACGCCCTCACCGCGGTGGCCGGCGGTGACCGCCGTACCTGGGCGGTGCTCGGAGCGATGGGCGAACTCGGCAACCAGGCAGCGGCCGAACACGAAGCCGTGGGCCACGAGATACGACGGCGCGGAGTCGACCGGCTAGTCGCCGTAGGTGCGGATGCAGCGGGGATTTATGCTGGCGCGGCTGGTGGGCCAGCCGAGGAAGAGGGGTTCATCCACGTGCCGGATATGAGCGCGGCGCTGCAATTGCTGCGCTCCCAGCTTCGCTCCGGGGATGTGGTTCTGGTCAAGGCCTCGCGCTATGTCGGGCTGGAACGGCTCGCCGATGCCCTGCTCGCAGAAGCCGACCTGACATGAGATCGGTTCTCATCGCTGCGGTGATCGCACTGGCGATCTCCATCCTGTTCACGCCGATCGCCATCCGGATGCTTCAGCGCAGGGGTTTCGGCCAAGAAATCCGGGTTGACGGGCCCGAGCACCACATCACCAAAAAGGGCACCCCCACGATGGGTGGCGCCGTCATCGTCCTGGCCACCGTCGTCGGGTACTTCGGGGCTTATCTGTTTCTGATCGGCGAAGACGGCCGCGGGCCTACGGCCAGCGGGCTGTTGCTGATCTATCTGTTCGTCGGACTCGGAGTGGTCGGTTTCCTCGACGACTACATCTCGATCCGCAACCAGCGCAACCTCGGCCTGAACAAGACGGCCAAGCTGGTCGGCCAGCTCGTGATCGGTGTGAGTTTCGCGGTACTCGCCCTGCAATTTCGCAACGCCAACGGACTGACCCCCGGCTCGACGGTGCTGTCCTTCGTTCGCGACATCGCCCCGCTGACCCTGGGAACGGTCGGTTTTGTGGCTTTCGCGCTGCTGCTGATCAGCGCCTTCTCCAATGCTGTCAACTTCACCGACGGGCTCGATGGCTTGGCCTCCGGCGCCTCGGTGATGGTCTTCGGCTCCTATCTGATCGTCTCGTTCTGGCAGTTCGGTCACGACTGCGCGCGGCTGGCCGAGCCCGGCTGCTACTCGGTACGCGACGCGCTGGACATCACTCTGATCTCGGCCGCCGCGATGGGTGCCTGCTTCGGGTTCCTGTGGTGGAACGCCTCACCGGCCCGGATCATCATGGGCGACACCGGGTCGCTGTCCCTGGGTGGACTCATGGCCGGGCTTGCGATCCTCACCCGTACCGAGCTGCTGTTGGTCGTCCTGGGTGGTCTGTTCGTCGTCGTCGCCATGTCGGTGACGATCCAGATCGTCGTCTTCCGCGTCGGGGGTGGCCGCCGGATCTTCCGGATGGCACCCATCCACCACCACTTCGAGTTGGCCGGTTGGACCGAGAACACCGTCGTGGTCCGCTTCTGGATCGTCACCGGCATGGCGGTGGCCTTCGGCCTGGGCCTTTTCTATGCCGATTGGCTCAGCCTCGCCGAGCTCGAGTGACCGGGCCACGGAACGTCGGTCAGCCGCACCCCGGCCCCGTGCCGTGGACCGGTCGGCGGGTGCTCGTCCTGGGCGCCGGGGTCAGCGGCCTGGCCGCAATTCGCGCGCTGAGCCGGGTCGGAGCACTGATCACGGTTGCCGACGAGCGGGCCGGTGTCTTGCCCCACGACCTGCTCGAGGACCTCTCGGCCGATCCCGGTCGAGTGCATGAGATCGAGATGCCGGCGGAGGTGCCCGTCGACGTCGATGTCGTGCTCGCCACGCCTGGGATAGCGCCACAGCACCGGGTGCTGGTCTCCGCACGAGCGGCGGGCAAGCAGATCATCGCCGAGCCGGAATTGGCCTGGCAGCTGCGGTCTCCCGATGGGCCCGCCTGGCTGGTGGTGACCGGCACGAACGGTAAGACCACGACCGTGGGGATGCTGGCCTCGATGCTGCGATCGGCGGGCCTCGCCAGTATCGCCACCGGCAACATCGGGCTGCCGCTGGTCGATGTGGTCACCGGGCCGGTGCATTACGACGTTCTTGCCGTCGAACTGTCGAGCTTCCAGTTGGACCGATCGCCCTCGATCCGAGCGCAGGCCGCGACCGTACTCAACGTGGCTCCGGACCACCTGGACTGGCACGGTTCCCTGCGGGCCTATGCCGAGGCCAAGCGGGTGGCCTTCGATCACGCCGCCATCGCGGTGGTCAACCGCGACGACGAGTGGTCGAGCCGCCTTGCCCACGGTCATCCGCATCCGGTCGGCTTCACCCTGGGGGCCCCACCGCAGGGCGCCCTGGGGATTGCCGACGGCGTACTCATCGACCGGGCCTTCGGCGGCGGCGGCGGCGAGGCCACTGAGCTCGCCCTGGTCAGCGACGTGCCGATGCCGGGGGACCACAACGTGGCCAACGCACTGGCCGCGGCCGGGTTGGCGCGCAGTGTGGAGGTACCCGCTGAGGCGGTCGCCCGGGGGTTGCGTTCCTACCGGCCGGGCCCGCATCGCAATACGGTCATCGCTATCAAGGACGGGGTCACCTACGTGGATGATTCCAAGGCGACCAACCCGCACGCCGCCCGAGCGTCCCTGTCGGCTTACGCCGACGTGGTCTGGATCGCGGGCGGTCTGCTCAAGGGAGCCGACGTCGACGACCTGGTCGTTGCGGTGCGTGATCGGCTGCGCGCCGTCGTACTCCTCGGAGCCGACCGGGCGGTGATCGGGCAGGCCCTGGCGCGACACGCGCCCGAAGTCCCGGTCATGGACGTCAGCAGCAACGACGATGGGGCCATGATCGAGGTCGTCCGGGCCGCTGCGGCAACCGCGCGCCCGGGTAGCACGGTGCTGCTGGCACCGGCTGCAGCGTCGATGGACATGTTCCTGAACTACACCGCCCGTGCCGAAGCGTTCGCTCAGGCCGTGGCGCAGCTGCCTCGGGAGCAGGCGACATGACCCTGGTCAGCTCCGGACCCACGGCGCATGTGGTGACCCGGCCGACCGGGCAGCCGGGGCTCGGCGACCGGCCGCTGACCTCGTTCCACCTCGTGCTCGCCGCCGGCGGGGCGTTGTTGCTGATCGGCCTGATCATGGTGTTCTCGGCGACCAGCATGGACTCGCTGCAGGAGAACGGCTCGGTCTACGCGAGCTTCAGCGGGCAGGTCGCCTTCGCCGTACTCGGGCTGGTGGCCTTCTGGATCGCCCTTCGGATGCGACCGACGCTGCTGCGACGACTGGCCGGTCCCGGCATGCTGATCGCCCTGCTGCTGCTGGTTCTCGTCCTGATTCCGGGAATCGGGGAGGAGTACAACGAAGCCCGTCGCTGGTTCGAGATCGGGCCGCTCAGTCTGCAACCGTCGGAGTTGGCCAAGCTCGCCTTCGTGGTGTGGGGCGCAGATCTGCTGGTGCGCAAGCGGAAACTGATCGACCGGTGGCCACATCTGCTGGTCCCGCTCGTTCCGGCCGGCGCCCTGCTGGGGGTGCTGGTCCTGATGCAGCCCAACCTCGGCACCGCACTGGTCTTCTTCCTGATCCTGTTCTCCCTCTTGTGGTCGGTGGGGGCACCGGCTCGACTGTTCGTGACGATGGGCACCGCACTGGTCGCAGTGGTGGCTTTGATGATCGCCGCCGAGCCCTACCGAGCGGCCCGGCTGACCGGGTTCCTCGATCCCTTCGCCGACCCCGACGGAGCGACCCTGCAGGCGGCCAACGGGCTGTACGCCCTGGCCACCGGCGGTTGGTGGGGGGTAGGTCTGGGCAACAGCCGGATGAAGTGGGGCCTGCTCCCCGAGCAGGACAGCGACTTCATCTTCGCGATCATCGGCGAGGAACTCGGTTTCGCCGGGTGCCTGCTCGTCCTGGCCCTCTACGGCCTGCTGGCCTATGCCGGCATCCGGGTCGCGCGGCGCACCAACGACGGTTTCATCCGGCTCGCCGCCGCCGCTATCACGGTCTGGTTGATCGGTCAGGCGCTGATCAATGTCGGGTACGTCGTGGGGCTGCTTCCGATCACCGGGCTGCCGTTGCCGCTGATCTCCTCCGGAGGTACGTCCCTGGTACTGACGATGTTCACCGTCGGCATCCTGGCCAACTTCGCCCGGCACGAGCCCGCGGCGGTCTCGTACCTGAAACGCCGTCACCGGACGTGGTGGGCGCGGTTGATGGCCCCGGTGCCGCACAGCGCTGGTTCCGAGCGCCGGCAACCTCGGCGCCAAGCAGCGCCAGGAAGTCGGGCCAGCGACGCGGCACCGCGGGCGCGAGGTCGCACCTCAGGCCAGCCGCGCGGCACGCGACGATGACCTCCCGGCGAATCGTGCTCGCCGGTGGAGGAACCGCTGGACACATCGAACCGATGCTGGCCGTAGCCGACGCGCTGCGCGTCGCCGATCCGGGCGGGCGGCTCACCTGCCTCGGTACTACCCGCGGTCTCGAGGTGTCCCTCGTCCCGGCCCGCGGATTTCAGCTGGAGCTGATCCCTCCGGTTCCGCTGCCGCGTAGACCCACCATCGATCTGTTGCTCGTGCCGGGGCGGCTGTGGAACTCGGTTCGGGCGGCCGAGCGGATCCTGCGTGCCACCCGCGCCGAGGCGGTCGTCGGATTCGGTGGTTATGTGGCGCTTCCGGCCTACCTCGCCGCCCGCCGAGCACACCTCCCGATCGTCGTGCACGAACAGAACTTCGTACCCGGCCTGGCCAATCGGATCGCAGCTCGGTTCGCCGATGTGGTCGCGGTGACCTTCCCAGGCACGCCGCTGGCCGGTGCCGAAGTGGTCGGGATGCCGTTGCGTCCGACGATCGCGAACCTCGACCGAGTTGCCATGCGGGCGCAGGCCCGCGCCCATTTCGGTCTCGGTCCCACCCGCCCGACCCTGCTCGTCTTCGGCGGTTCACAGGGGGCGCGCAGTCTCAACACCGCCGTGGCCGCGGCGGTAGACCGGCTGCACGCCAGGGACATCCAGATCCTGCATGCCGTCGGTGGCAAGAACGTTGTCCTCGACGGGCCCGGATCGAAGGCCGGGTCTGCACCCTACGTCGTCGTGCCCTACCTCGAGCGGATGGATCTGGCCTACGCCGCGGCGGATCTGGCACTGTGCCGGTCCGGCGCGGTGAGCTGCGCAGAGCTGTCTGCGGTTGGACTTCCGGCGGTCTTCGTCCCGTTGCCGATCGGTAACGGCGAACAGCGGCGCAACGCCGAGCCGGTGGTCGAGGCCGGCGGCGGGCTGCTGGTCGAGGACTCCGCGTTGAGCCCGGACCTCATCGTGGGCACCGTGGCCGATCTGCTGCTCGACGACATCAGACTCGCCGCAATGGCGTCGGCCACCGCACGGTTCGGTCGTCGGGATGCCGCCGCGCGGATGGCCGAGCTGGTCATGGCCACTGTCCGATGAACGCCGCCGTTCAATGAACCGCCGTTCTATGAACATGGCCACCTGGAGCGCGCCCACGCCCACCGCCGAAGCGCTGGGCCGGGTGCATTTCGTGGGTATCGGCGGTGCCGGGATGAGCGGCATAGCCCGCATCCTGTTGGGACGCGGGGCACCGGTGTCGGGCAGTGACGCCAAGGAATCAGCTGTGCTGCTGGTCCTACGCGCGCTCGGCGCCCGGGTCAGCGTGGGTCACTCGGCGGACAACCTCGCCGACGTCGACACCGTCGTGGTGTCGACGGCAATCCGACCGAACAATCCCGAGCTGGTCGCTGCGCGCGAACGTGGCCTGCTGGTCCTGCCGCGGGCGGTCGCACTGGCTGCGGTCCTGGCCGGCCGGCGCAGCGTGGCTGTGGCCGGTACGCACGGCAAGACGTCGACCACCTCGATGCTCACCGTGGCGCTGCTGAACTGCGGTGTAGACCCGTCGTTCGCCATCGGCGGGCATCTCAACGAATCTGGGTCCAACGCCCACCACGGCAGTGGTGACCTGTTCATCGCCGAGGCCGACGAGAGCGACGGATCTTTTCTGCTGCTCTCGCCGTCGGCCGCGATCGTCACGAACATCGAGGCGGATCACCTCGACAACTGGACGGACCTCCCAGCGATCACCTCGGGCTTCGAACGGTTCGTCGCGACGATCCGGCCGGGTGGCTTCCTGGTGCTCTGCGCCGAAGACCCGGGAGCGCGTTCCCTACTCGGCGCAGCGCAGGATTGCGGCGTACGGGTACGCAGATACGGCCGCGGGGACGATGCCGACCTGCAGCTCACCGACTTGAAGCACGACGCAGGCGGCACCGGCGGCATCATCTATCAGGCCACTCTGGACGGGACAGCGCTGGGCCGGGTCCAGTTGCATGCGCCGGGCGAGCACATGGCCCTGAACTCCTCCGCGGCCCTGCTCGCCGGGATCGAACTGGGCCTTCCAGCGCAGGCCATGATCGACGGGCTCGGGGCCTATGCCGGCGTGCACCGAAGGTTCGAACACCTCGGGACCGTGGGTGGCGTACGGGTGTACGACGACTACGCACACCATCCCACTGAGATCACCGCGCAGCTGCGTGCCGCTCGGTCGGTGGCTGGGGACGGGCGGCTGATCGTCGCGTTCCAACCTCATCTGTTCAGCCGGACCCGGGCATTCGCCCCCGAGTTCGGCGCGGCCCTCGGCGCGGCTGATGCTGTCGTCGTCATGGCCATTTTCGGCTCTCGTGAGGATCCGATTCCGGGCGTGTCCGGATCGATGGTTGCCTCGCACATCCCGCTGCCGGCCGAGCAGGTGCACTTCCAGCCGTCTTGGTTGCAGGTTGCTCCGTTGTTGGCATCCCTTGCCCGGCCCGGGGATCTGGTCCTCACCTTGGGCGCCGGTGACATCGCCATGATCGGCCGTGAGGTACTCACCAGCCTGGCCGGCCAGGACGAGTCGGCCACCGGCATGAGCCTCATGGATCACCGACGATGACCCGGCGCAGATGGCTGAGCGTCGTAGCGGCGTTGCTGGTCCTGGCCGGCAGTCTCGGCTGGGTGGTCTTCTACTCCAGCGCCCTCGAGGTGGACGCCATCGAGGTCCGGGGGGCGCAGCTGCTGTCCTCGGAAACGGTCGAGGACGTGCTGGCGATTCCGGAGGGCACGCCGCTGGCCCGGGTCGACCTCGCCGCAGCTGAAACCGCGTTGGAGAACATCAGCCAGATCGAGTCGGCCAGGGTCAGCCGGGACTGGCCGAACACAGTGGTCGTCCAGGTGACCGAACGCTCGGCGGTGGCCGCAGTGGACGTCAACGGTGCCACCTGGCTGGTGGATCGCTCGGGCGTCCTCTTCGCGCAGGTCAGCGTCCTGCCCGAAGGCGTCGTTGCACTGCGGGTCGAGCAGGCCGGGCAGAACGACCGGGCCACCCTGGCCGGGCTCGAGGTTATCGCGGCGCTGAGTCCGGTGATCCGGACGATCCTGGTTATCGTCAGCGCGCCGAGCCTGACCGAGATTGAACTGGAACTCACCGACGGGCGCACTGTGATCTGGGGAAGTCCGGACGGTTCAGCCCGCAAATCTGCGATCCTGGCCGGGTTGCTGGCCGGCGGAGTCGTCGGGACCGTCTACGACGTGAGTTCGCCGACATCGGCAGTCGTACGGTGAGGTCATGAGCCGCACTGCGAACGACTCCGTCAGTCGATTTCCGGTGCCGGCGCCCGGCGAGCTGCCGCCTGATCTGGCCGAGCGGATCGCCGAGGTCGCCGACAAGTCGGGCTTCGTCCCGAACATCTTCATGGCCCTGGCCTGGCGTCCGGTGGAGTGGCGGGCCTTCTTCGCCTATCACGACGCGCTGATGGACAAGGACTCCAGGGCGCTGTCGAAGGCTGACCGTGAACTCATCGTCGTGGTGACCAGCGCGGCCAATGACTGTCTCTATTGTGTTGTGGCGCATGGTGCCATCGTCCGGATCCGGTCCCGCGACCCCCACCTGGCCGACCAGGTCGCCGTCGACTGGCGCAAGGCGCCGCTGTCTGCTGCTCAGCGGGTGATGCTGGAGGTGGCCTTGCTGGTGGCGGTGGACCCGGCAGCGGTTCGCCCCGACCATGTCGATCAACTGGCTGACGCCGGCTTCACCCAGGACGACATCTGGGACATCGGTTCGATCGCGGCCCTCTTCGCGCTGTCGAATCGGCTTGCGCACTGGGCCGCGGTTCCGCCGAATGACGAGTTCTACCTGCTTGGCCGAGTGCGACGCGAGTGAGCATCGCAGCGAGGTACGAGCATCGCGGAGAGGGCGGGAGCATCGACCGAGCGCCAGCGAGGCAGGAGCGGACCGACCGGCGCGCGCAGCGTACGAGCCGGAGTGATCGAGCGGAGCGAGTACGGAGCCGAGCGGGTGATCGGTTACCGCGGGAATGAGCTCACCCCTCGAGCGACTCCGGGCGCTCTGCCTGGACCTGCCGGAAACGACCGAGCGTCTCAGCCATGGAGAGCCCACCTGGTTCATCCGGGACAAGAAGGTCTTCGTGACCTACGCCGACCGGCACCACGACGACCGCGTGGGGTTCTGGTGCGCTGCTCCGGTGGGGGAGCAGGAGGCACAGGTTGCCGCGGCACCGGACCGTTTCTTCCGCCCGCCCTACGTCGGTGGGCGGGGTTGGCTAGGGATATGGCTGGACGTGCCGGTCGACTGGTCGGAGATCGAGGAGATCGTGCGCGAGGCCTACCGCCAGATCGCCCCGAAGCGACTTCAGTCCCAGCTCGATGCAAGCGCTGCGTCGGGCGAGGACTAGCTCTCGCTGCCGTGGTGAGTGGGCCGGTCTTGAGAATCGTTCTCCCCGTGCCGCCAGAACGACAGGCCGCACTCTGCACAGGACTCGAAAGAATCTGGTCCCCAGGCGAATTCGTCACAGGCTGCGGAATCACTGCCGCGGGACTGTTCGAAGAAATGTCCCGCCGCTGCGAGCTCGTTCAGTTGCATGACGACGACGTCGGCGGGGCGGAATCGGCCAGACCGGAAGGCCTTCTTGGCTGTCGCGAGGAGAAGCGCGGCGCCGCCGTCTTCGATGACCGGCTGAAGGCGATATCCGGCATCGGCCAGCGCGTCGAGTTGGTACCTGGTCACCACGGCGGGTTTCATCCGGCCGGATCGCAGGCTGGCTTTGGTCGCCTCCAGCATCACCTCGGCGGGGGTGGGCGGTTCAGTCACGGGCGCTAGCTTCCTATGTGCGGTACCCGAGCGCCAGCACCGGGCACCGCGACGCCGCGACAGCAGCGTGCGGATTCGCCGGATTGACGAAGAAATTGACTCTCCGACGGCGCGTCTTGCGACCCTGGCAGCCGATGCGTCCCTTACCGTTTCAGGAGCCGACAGGTTGACATAACTATAAGCCTTCAGTAGAGGGTAAGACTCCTAGGGAGCGGCATCGTGACACCTCCACACAACTATCTCGCCGTGATCAAGGTGGTCGGCATCGGTGGCGGAGGGGTCAATGCCGTCAACCGGATGATCGAGGTGGGTCTCAAGGGCGTCGAATTCATCGCGATCAACACCGACGCGCAGGCGCTGCTGATGAGCGACGCGGACGTCAAACTCGACGTGGGCCGCGAGTTGACCCGAGGGCTCGGAGCGGGCGCCCTTCCCGAGGTCGGCCGCAAGGCCGCAGAAGACCACCGCGAGGAGATCGAGGAGGTCCTCAAGGGCGCGGACATGGTCTTCGTCACAGCCGGCGAGGGGGGTGGCACCGGTACCGGAGGAGCCCCGGTCGTGGCGAGCATGGCCCGCAAGCTCGGTGCGCTGACCATCGGCGTGGTCACCCGGCCGTTCTCCTTCGAGGGCAAGCGCCGGGCGGTGCAGGCCGAGGAGGGCATCGCCGAACTCCGCAACGAGTGCGACACCCTGATCGTCATCCCCAATGACCGGCTGTTGCAGCTCGGTGATCGCAACGTCAGCGTCATGGACGCCTTCCGGACTGCCGATCAGGTGCTCCTGTCCGGAGTCTCGGGCATCACCGACCTGATCACCACTCCTGGTCTGATCAACCTGGACTTCGCCGACGTGAAGGCGGTGATGTCCGGAGCCGGCTCCGCGCTGATGGGTATCGGTAGCGCACGCGGTGAGAACCGAGCCCTTTCCGCAGCCGAGCAGGCCATTGCCAGCCCGCTGCTGGAGGCTTCGATGGAAGGTGCGCACGGGGTCCTGCTGTCCATCTCGGGCGGCTCCGACCTGGGGTTGTTCGAGATCAACGAGGCGGCCTCGCTGGTCGCGGACGCCGCGCACCCCGATGCCAACATCATTTTCGGGGCGGTCATCGACGACGCACTCGGCGACGAAGTGCGAATCACCGTGATCGCCGCCGGCTTCGACGGCGGAACACCGACGTACAAGAGGGCAGACCCGTCGGTTCCAGCCGAAGGCACCTCTGAGACCCCACCTGCGGCCATCCCCAGCCCGACGGCCGCTGGTGAGCCCCGGGAGGTCGCGGCGCGTCCGGCGATACCGCAGCCGGCGACCGTGGCCCCCGGCGGGTCGTCCGGGCGGCCGTTGGCAGCTGAGGACTTCGACGACGATCTCGACATCCCCGAGTTCCTCCGCTGAGTCGCCCCCACCAACCCGGCGGCCGACGCAGGCCCGCCCGCCCAGCCGCGGCGCGGGTCCGTCGGATCGTCACCGCACGGTCCGGCGGGGTCAGTGCGGCCCCGTACGACACGTTCAACCTCGGCGACCGCGTCGGCGACGACAGCTCGGCGGTCCAGAGCAATCGGGCGCGGCTGGCCCGAGCGGTGGGCTCCGACGGCTCCGTGCTGACCTGGATGCACCAGGTCCATGGCGACCAGGTGGCGGTGATCGGTTCCTCGCCGATGACCCAGCCGCCGGACTGTGACGCATTGGTCACCGCCACCAGGGGCTTGGTGCTGGCCGTCCTCGTCGCCGACTGCGTCCCGGTGCTGTTGGCCGACCCTGTGGCCGGAGTCGTCGGTGCCGCCCATGCCGGCCGCGAGGGGGTTCGCCGGCACGTCGTCTCCCGTGCGGTCGAGGCGATGGTCGGACTCGGCGCCACCCCGCAACGCGTGGACGTGCTACTCGGCCCAGCGATCTGCGGTCGCTGCTACGAGCTGAGCCAGGACCTCGCCGACGAGGTCGCATCAGCCGCGCCGGGTGGTGCAACGCGCACTCGGACCGGAGCGCCGGGCCTGGATCTGCGGGCGGCTCTGGCTGCCGAGCTGAGCCGGCTCGGCGTAGGGCAGGTGGTTTGCGATCCGCGGTGTACGGCCGAGGACCCGAGCCTGTTCAGCTATCGCCGGGACGGGGTCACGGGTCGTCAGGCCGGAGTCGTCTGGCTGCCGCAGTGAGTGATCCGCGTGCGCACAGTCGTCCCGATCAGAGCAGTCCTCCGGATCAGAGCAGCCCTGCGACTCGGAGCGCCGCCCAGCGCCTTGCCGCGGTGCGCGCCCGGATCGCGGCCGCCTGTGCCGCCGCCGATCGGGATCCAGCGGAGATCACGCTGATCGCGGTGGGCAAGGGTATGGCCGCCGGGCGGGTCGCCGAGATCCTGGCTCTCGGGGTGACTGACCTCGGGGAGAACAAGGCCCAGGAGGCCGCGACCAAGGCAGCAGATGTCGCCTCGCTACAACCGGAACCGGTTGCCCGCTGGCATTTCATCGGCCAACTCCAGCGCAACAAGGCCCGCCTCGTGACCGAGTTCGCCTCGATGGTGCACTCCGTCGACCGCCCGACCCTGGTCGTGGCCTTGGATCGCGCCGCAGCGGCGCGGCGCCGACCGCTCGAGGTGTTGCTGCAGCTCGATCTCGATCCGGAACCCGACCCGACCCGCGGAGGGGTCGACCCACAGGACCTGGCCTCCCTGGCCGATGCAGTTCTCCGCGTCGAGCACTTGGCGTTGCGCGGGGTGATGACGGTGGCCCCGCAGGGCGTCGATGCGCGGCGGGCCTTCGACCGTCTGGTCGGGTATTCGCAGGTGCTGCAAGCGATCCAGCCATCAGCCACCGTGATATCGGCCGGCATGAGCGGCGACCTCGAGGCCGCTATCTCGGCCGGGGCGACACACGTGCGTGTCGGAACGGCGTTGTTCGGAGCCCGGAAGCTAGCCTCCGAACACCGGAGTTGAGCGGCCAGGCGAAGCTGGGACGCAACATCGCTGGGGTAACAGTCGAACGGATAGATCTGCCGGGTTCACAGTCGTTCGTGGTTAGCGGAGCAGGCGAAGAGAAAGGGTTGTCCCGATGGCCGGAGCCATGCGCAAGATGGGCGTTTACCTCGGTCTTGTCGAAGATGACGACCGTGGTGAGTACGACTCCTATTCCGACGAGAGCTATCCAGGCTACGACGACTACACCGAAGACGCACCCGGGTACCACGCCGCGTCGGGCGAGGACCGGGTACGAAGCGGGCGCCGCAGCGTTCCGGGCGCCGCCGGCAGTTCTGTGGCCCCGGCGGTCGCCAGCGGTGTTGCCCTGCGCGACCGGCCGAGTCCGGTCTCGCGCGCGGCCTCGGAGTATCGCATCACGACGCTGCACCCGCGCACGTACAACGAGGCTCGTACGATCGGTGAGCATTTCCGCGACGGCGTCCCAGTGATCATGAATCTCAGTGAGATGGACGACTCCGACGCCAAGCGGTTGGTCGATTTCGCTGCCGGGCTGTCTTTTGGCCTGCGAGGTAGCATCGAACGGGTCACGAACAAGGTCTTCCTGATCTCCCCGCAGAACGTGTCCGTCACCGCTGAGGACAAGGCGCGGCTCAAGCAGAACGGGTTCTTCAACCAGAGCTAGCCCGTGGTGAGGGTCGACGGCGTTCACCGGTGCCTGAACGGCCGATCAGACTCACTCTCGAGGGGCGCGAATAAGCAGTGAGCATCCTCTGGCAGATCATCGCGTTCGCGTTGCTGCTGTTCATGCTGCTCCTCCTGGCCCGCCTGGTCATGGACTGGGTGATGATGCTGTCTCGGGGATGGAGGCCGGGTGGCGGAGCCGCAGCAGGTCTGGAGGTCATCTATTCCACGACCGATCCGCCGCTGACATTGCTGCGCCGGGTCCTGCCTCCGCTGAACCTGGGCTCGGTGAAGCTGGACCTCGGGTTTATGGTTCTTCTGATCGTGGTGTTCGTGTTGCGTCAGTTCACGCTGTCGCTGGCGTACTGACGATATGCCAAAGCCCTGCCGGGTACCCGTCAGCACCCGGTTCCAATACGTTGTTCAGTTGAGACCCAAAGTTCAGTTCAGACCCAGTTCAGTTCAGACCCGCAACCTCAGGAGTGATTGACCGATGCCGCTGACTCCAGCCGACGTCCATAACGTCGTGTTCAAGAAGCCGCCCATCGGCAAGCGAGGGTACGACGAGGACGAGGTAGACGCCTTCCTCGATGTCGTCGAGGCCGAATTGGCCCGGCTGATCGAAGAGAACGCAGAGTTGCGTGCTCTTGTCGATCGCTCGGGGAGCCCCAGCTCGCGCGACGAGCGCTTCAGCAATGCACAGACCAACGCCAACATCTCCGAGCCGGCACGCGCAGCCGCACCGCCTCCACCGCCACCGGCCCCCGTTGCGCCAGCTCCCGAGCCGGCCCGCCCCGCGCCCAGCAGCGGTCATGACAACGAGCGCACCTCGCGGGTACTGCAGCTGGCCACCGAGACAGCCGACCGGTACGTGGCCGAGGCCACCGCCGAGGCCGCTGAGCTGCGCAGCACCGCCAAGGCTGAGAGCGACCGACTGCTCAGCGAGGCGCGGACGAACTCCGAGCGGATGCTCAGCGACGCAAAGTCCCGCGCCGAGACGATGGTCAGCGAGGCCAAGAACCGTGCCGAGACCCTGGAGCGCGACGCCCGCGCGAAGGCGAGCGCGATCACGCAGGACGTCGAGCGCAAGCAGGTCGAAACCTTGAGTGCGCTGGAAGCGAAGCGAGTTGCTGCTGAGAAGAACATCGATCAGCTGCGTACCTTCGAGCGGGAGTACCGCTCGCGGTTGAAGTCCTACCTCGAGCTGCACCTTCGTGAGCTGAATGGACGCGGCTCGGCCGAGCCGTCCGGCCCGGCTGCCCGCCCAGGGACTGCGGGTCAGCAGGGCGGCGGTTCGGGGCAGCCGGTGGCAGCTGGACAGAATCCGTTCGGCAGCAGCCGTCCGGGCTCCAGCCCCTCCAACAGCGGGGCTGCCGGCGACCAGGGGTCTCGTAGCGGGCACTGATCCAGAGACGGACTGCGACCCAACGGCGGGGTCCTCCGACGGCTAGACAGTCATCCGGCTCGCCGCAATCGGATGTCGACGATGCCCGCGTGTCCTAGGTCGACGCCATATGTTTCCCAGCCGGCGGCGGGATCCGTCATGTCCGTCACGCCATGGCCTTGATCAACCCGCTCGACGAACGGCAGCTTCACGAACTCCAGGTCGGTAGCCAGAGTCTCGGCTTGGATCAGTTTGTGGTGCTCCCGCAGCGCGCTGAGCGTGGCCTCGACACCGGAGTGAAGCCTGACCGAGATTCGGTCGGAGACGGACAGTCCAGAGTCTCGCCGTGACTCCTGGATTCCGCGGATGAGGTCGCGAGCCCATCCCTCGGATTCAAGCTCAGGAGTGAGGCTCAGATCCAACCGGATCATTCGGCCGCTCTCGAACCGGGTGCCCGCGTCGTCCGCGACCGCTGGGGTCAGTTCGAACTCCCCGTGGGTGAGGACCACACCGGCGCAGGTGACCGTGCCGTCGGGGTTCTCGGTGAACTGCCCGGCCCGGGCAGCGCGGAGGACGTCCTGCACCTCGGAGCCCAGCCGGGGCCCGAGGACGCGAGCGTTTGGTCGTAGGACGAACGACTGAGCAGCCAACGCTTCGAGGTGCACGCGCTTGACGTTCACCTCGTTCTTGATCAGTTCGAGATAGCGTTGCAGACGCTCGTAGTCGGCGGCCTGAACCGTCAGTGATGGCAACGGCTGGCGTACCCGTACCTGGTTCGCCTTGCGGATGGAGAGCGCTACCGAGCAGACCGACCGTGCGGCGTCCATGTCCG
>JACCUM010000131.1 GCA_013811805.1 Geodermatophilaceae bacterium
TTGATAGGCAGGTGGGCAGGCATCGCGACGTCGATCAGGCCGCGGACTCACTAGACGGTACGGCCGATGTCGTGATCGAGATGAACGGTGTCAGCGTCATCCGTGGCGCCACCACGCTCCTGGACGACATCTGGTGGGCCGTGGAGCTGGACGAGCGCTGGGTGATCCTCGGTCCCAACGGTGCGGGCAAGACGACCCTGTTGCAGCTGGCCGCGGCCCTGCTGCACCCCACGAGTGGACAGATCCGGCTGCTCGGAGAGCCGCTGGGCCTCACCGATGTCTTCGAACTCCGTCCGCGGATCGGTTTCGCCAGTGCCGCCATCGCCTCCCGAATCCCACCCGGCGAGGTCGTCAGCGATCTCGTCGTCAGTGCTGGATATGCCGTGCTGGGGCGGTGGCGCGAGCGCTACGACACCGAGGACCTGGCCCGGGCTCTGCAGCTGCTCGATCTGATGGGAGTCGCCGGCTTCGCGGACCGGACGTTCGGAACGCTGTCCGAGGGGGAGCGCAAGCGGGTGCAGATAGCCCGAGCGCTGATGCCCAACCCGGAGATCATGTTGCTCGACGAACCGGCCGCGGGTCTGGACCTCGGCGGCCGCGAGGACCTGCTCGTCCGCCTGTCCACCATCGCAGAGGACCCTGACGCCCCCACGCTGATCATGGTCACCCATCACGTCGAGGAGATCCCGGTCTCGTTCAGCCATGCCCTGCTGTTGCGGGAGGGACGCGTCGTGGCCGCCGGCCTGATCCGTGACGTGGTGACCTCAGCGAACCTCTCAGACACCTTCGGCCTTCCGGTACGGCTGTCGCGTTCCGGGGACCGGTACTTCGCGCGCCGCAAGCGCGCCCCAGTCACCGGGTCCTAGGCAGCGGCAATCAGCCCTTGCGTAGGTAAGGCTTGCCTAATTACTGTGCGGTGAGCGGAGATCCCGGCCGGGGTCCTGCCGACATCTGGAGGTCTTGTGCGCAGCGTTTTCGGGTCTGGTCCACGCCGATTCACCGCTACCCGTGGTGTGGTGTCCGGCGCAGTGCTGCTGGTTGCGCTCAGCGCGTGCGGTGAGAGCGGAGCCGGAGCCGATGGGGCCGGCGGTGATGGCGGCAACGACGCGCAGGCGTGTACGGCGGGAGAGGTCAGCTACGGCGAGGTCGACGAGGAGGTGGCAGCCGCCGAGGTCGACGAGGAAGCCCTGGTCGTCTACTCCGGACGCAGCGAGGATCTGGTCGCGCCACTGCTCGACCAGTTCACCGAGGAGACCGGGATCGAGTTGTCGGTGCGCTACGGCAACACTGCGGCGATGACTGCCCAGCTTCTCGAGGAGGGCGACCAGAGCCCGGCAGATTTCTTCCTCTCTCAGGATGCCGGTGCCCTCGGAGCTCTGGCCAATGCCGGATGCCTGGCCACCCTGCCCGAGGAGACCCTCGCTCAGGTGGCCCAGACCTACCGTGCACCGGAC
This sequence comes from Geodermatophilaceae bacterium, assembly GCA_013811805.1. Taxonomy (GTDB): domain Bacteria; phylum Actinomycetota; class Actinomycetes; order Mycobacteriales; family Geodermatophilaceae; genus JACCQS01. The sequence continues at coordinate 1,455 of JACCUM010000131.1, forward strand.
GACACGTGGGTCGCCCTCACCGGACGGGCCCGGGTCATTGCCGTCAACCCCGATCTCGTCGCCGAGGCAGACCGGCCGACGTCCATCGACGACGTGCTGGACGAGCGCTGGTCCGGTCAGGTCGGGATCGCGCCGACCAACGCCTCCTTCCAGTCCTTCATCACCGCCATTCGGGTGCTCGAGGGCGAGGATGCCGCGCGGCAGTTCCTTGACGGACTGGTCACCAACGATGTCCAGACCTACGAGGGCAACGGCGACGTCCTGGCCGCCGTCGATTCCGGCGAGATCGCGATGGGCCTGATCAACCACTACTACCTGTACGAGCTGGCCGCTGAGGCGGGTCGTGAGAGCATCGTCGCCGAGAACGTGTTCCTTGACGACGGCGGGGCGGGCTCCCTGATCAACATCAGCGGCGCAGGTGTCGTCAGCGGAACCGACCGCGGCGAAGACGCTCAGGCGCTGCTGGATTTCATGCTCTCGGAAACCGCACAGAACTATTTCGCCGAGACCACCTACGAGTACCCGATGATCGAGGGAGTCGACCCACCGGCCGGACTGCCGACCTTGGAGGAGCTCGACGCGCCTGACCTCGACCTGTCCGATCTGGACAGCCTCGGTGAGACCCTCGAGCTGATCAACGAGGCGGGCCTGACCTGACCCTCGCCGACCTGCGGAATCAGCGCGGCAACCGGCTGCGCGGTCGGCGGCGCCTGCCGGTGCTGTTGACCGCTCCGGCTTGCCTGGCGGCGCTGATCGCACTCCTGCCGCTGGGCTATCTGGTCATCGTTGCTGCGCGCGCGGACCCGGCAGTCCTGTTGGCTCAGGTTGTGCGGCCGCGCAGCCTGATGCTGCTGGCGTCAAGCGTCGGCCTGGCAGCCACAGTCACCGCAGTGTCGGTGGTCCTCGGCGTCGGTGCGGCCTGGCTGATCGAACGTACGACGTTGCGCGGTCGCCGGATCTGGGCAGTCCTGGCCGCCTTACCGCTGGCGATCCCGTCGTACGTGGCCGCATTTAGTTGGATCGCGCTGCTTCCGGACATCGCCGGTTTCACCGGCGCGGTGGTGGTGCTGAGCTTGTCCTGTTTCCCGTACGTCTACCTGCCCACCGCGGCGGCGCTGCGCCGCCTCGACCCCGCCATGGAGGAGACGTCGCGGTCGCTCGGCATCGGTCCGTACGCCACGTTCTGGCGAGTGACCCTTCCCCAGTTGCGTCCGGCGGTTGCCGCCGGTGCACTGCTCGTCTCGCTCTACACACTGTCGGATTTCGGCGCAGTCTCGATCCTTCGCTACGACACCTTCACTCGAGTCATCTTCACCTCGTTCAACGCCAGCTTCGACCGGACTCCGGCCGTCGTACTGTCCGGCATGTTGGTGCTGGTGACCGCGGTCATCGTGCTCGCCGAGGCGCGGACGCGAGGCCGAGCCCGCTATGCCCGGCTAGGCTCCGGGGCCGCGCGATTGGCAGCTC
>JACCUM010000155.1 GCA_013811805.1 Geodermatophilaceae bacterium
AGGCGGCCAGCTCGTCTCGGGCCTGCTGTCCGTCGCCGCTGAGGTCCTCTCGCTCGAAGACGTTCCAGTGCATCAGGATCGGTTGGATCACCTTGTCGTGGTGCAGCCGCAGGTCGTAGATCCCGGCTTTGGCGATAATCGTCGAATTCTTCCGGAAGCCCGCCATGTTGGCTCCCGGCATCTCGAAGTTGATGACCTCGTCAGCAACAGCCCGCATCGTCGCGTCCGGGGCAAGGTCGAAGGCCGAGGCGACCAGATTGCGGTAGAAGACCATGTGCAGGTTCTCGTCGGTGGCGATCCGGGCCAGCAGCTTGTCGGCGATCGGGTCGCCGGTCACTCTGCCGGTGTTGCGGTGCGAGACCCGAGTGGCCAGCTCTTGGAAGGACACGTACGTCACGGCCTCCAGCGCGGTCTTGTCGCCGGAGTCGTACCCGACGGTCATGTAGTCCATCCGGGCCCGTTCGAGTTCCACCGGGTCCACGCCGCGGGTGACCACGAGATAGTCGCGCAGTGCGACACCGTGCCGGTTCTCCTCGGCGGTCCACCGTCCGACCCAGGTGCCCCAGGCACCGTCGCGGCCGAACCGGGTGGCGATCTCACGGTGGTAGGAGGGCAGGTTGTCCTCGGTGAGCAGGTTGGTGACCATCGCGGCCTTGGCCACATCCGAGAGCCGGGACTGCTCGGGGGCCCAGTCATCCCCGCCCATGAACGCGAAGTTGCGACCCTCGTCCCACGGGACGTAGTCGTGCGGGTGCCACTCCTTGGCGAGCTTGAGGTGCCGCTCGAGATTCTGCTCGACGATCGGTTCCAGGTCGTGCAGCAGGTTGGCCGTACTGGCTGGCGCGCTCACGGAACTCCTCACGTGTTGGTTGGTTACGCTTGCGTAGCTTACGGGACCGTAAGTCTTCGCGCATCGTCTGATTCATCACCCTAAGGAATCTCGGAGGGCTCTAGGTGTAGGCCGTACGGACCTTCTCCGGAGAAAGTCACTTCAGCGGCGCTGCAGACCGCACGTTCTCCGGAGAAAGTCCTCGGTATGGCCTGCGTACGTCGGCGTTGCCGCGCGGTGGCCTCCGTTCGGCAGAATCGCTGACCATGCCCGTGCTCGCTGTCTTCAACGGCGATGCCGGCGGGAACGGCGGATGGCTGCTGCGACTCGACGAGCGCGGTAACCCCGCAACCGGGCCGGAGCCGCATGCCGACCTGATTGCCGCCATGGGCCCGATCGAGGCTGCGGAAGGGCCACGATGGATCTTCGCCGACGCCATGGCTGACTATCCAGCGATACTGCGGGCTGGCCTGCGGGTACGTCGCTGCCATGACCTCGCGCTGACCGAGGCGCTGCTCCAGGGCTACGACGGACACGCGGGATCACCGCGCCGGGTGGCCGCTGCCTATGCCCGGTTGCACCGGCTGCCGGTGCCCGAGGACCGGCCCGCGCCGGTACGTACCAACCAGCCGACGTTGTTCGACCTCGCACGTGGCGACACCACGGCCGGGGTCGATCCGATCGAGGTCGCGCGCAGTGTGTACGCCGAGCAGCTGCGTCGGATCGCGGCCACCGAGCAACCATCGGCCTTCGGACTCCTGGTGGCTGCGGAGTCGGCCAGTGCCCTCGTTGCGGGGGAGATGAGCGAGGCCGGATTGCCTTGGCGGGCAGATCTTCACGACCAGATCCTGAACGAGTTGCTGGGTGGACGCGTCATGCACGGTGCACGGCCGCCGCGGCTGGCTGCGCTCGCGGACGAGATCGCTGCGGCGTTCCCGGACATCCCGATCAATCCCGATTCGCCGGCCAGCGTGCTGGCCGCCTTCTCCCGGGCCGGGATCGTTCTGGACTCCACGTACTCCTGGGTGCTGCGCCAGACCGGTCACCCCGGCGTCACACCACTGCTGGCCTACCGGGAGTTGTCCCGGATCCTGTCGGCGCACGGCTGGGCCTGGCGGGCCGAATGGGTCCATGGCGGACGGTTCCGCCCGGACTACGTTCCGGCCGGCGTTGTCTCCGGGCGCTGGGCAACCCGGGGCGGCGGAGCGTTGCAGATCCCCCGGCGGCTGCGCGAGGCCGTCGTCGCCGACCCCGGTCACGTTCTGGTGGTCGCCGATGCCGGCCAACTCGAGCCGCGGGTACTCGCCGCGATGTCCGGTGATGCGGCGATGGCGCGGGCGGCCGGCGAGGAGGACATGTACGCAGCCCTTGCGGCCGAGGCGTTCGGCGGCGATCGGGCCAAGGCCAAGGTCGGACTGCTCGGGGCGATGTACGGGCAGACCGGCGGGCAGGCGGCCGCGCCGCTGGCCACCCTGCGCCGGCGTTACCCCCGGGCGCTGGACCTACTCGAGCGGGCAGCCCGTACCGGGGAGAACGGCGGACTGGTACGTACCCACCTCGGCCGTACCTGTCCGCCGCCCTCGACCCCGACGAACGGAGGCGACCCCGACGACTCGGCCGACGACCCACCGGAGGCCCTCGCCGACTCCGCCGTCGATGACGGTCAGGCGGCCGGCACGGTGGCCCGGACTCGGGCGCGTGGGCGCTTCACCCGCAACTTCGTCGTCCAGGGCACCGCCGCCGAGTGGGCAGCCGCCGTGCTCGCAGCGCTGCGCCTCCGGCTGATGGACCTGGCGATTTCCACGGAAGCAGCCAGAACGAGGGACGGGCCGGCGGCGGAACTGGTGTTCTTCCAGCACGACGAGCTGGTCGTCCATGCTGCTCGAGATCACGCCGCCGCCGTGGTCGAGGCAATCCTGCTCGCCGCGCAGGAGGCCAGCGATCTGCTCTTTCCCGGTACGCCCGTTCGCTTCCTGATGCGACCGGTCGTCGCGCAGAGTTGGGCTGAGGGCCACTGACGGTAGATTGACCCTCCGGTATTCCGCGGCCCCGTCGCACACCGGCCGGGCGAAGGGAGTACCGCATGCGGGTTCTGTTCATCGGCGGGCCCGGTGCGGGCAAGGGCACCCAATCCGCCCGGATGGCGGACTTCTTCGGGCTGACCCACGTGTCCAGCGGTGACCTGTTGCGCAAGCATGTCGTCGCGGGAACAGCGCTGGGTCAGCGGGTGAAGAACTTCATGGATCGCGGCGACCTGGTACCCGACCAGATCGTCATGGACATGCTCCGCAAGCCTGTCCTGGCGGCAAGCAGGACAGGCGGCTACATCCTGGACGGCTTCCCCCGTACGGCCGAACAGGCAGCCGCCGCCTACCTGGTGGCCAGCGAGCTGGGCGTGGAAGTTCAGGTGGCGGTCCATCTGCGAGTCAACGACGGGGTCCTGGTGGAGCGGCTGATGGGTCGCGGTCGGGGAGCCGACGACAACGACCGAGACGTGATCGAGCACCGCATCGAGGTGTACAACAAGCAGACCACTCCGCTCGTGGGGTACTACGCCGTACGCGAGGAGCTGATCACCATCGATGGTGGCCGGTCGGTCGACGAGGTCAGCTGGGCTCTGGTCTCCGCGTTGCAGGCCCGCAACGTCTCGCTGGCCACCCGCGCAGCACGGGCCGCACAACCGAGTTGATCATCGGAATTCGGGGGCTTTCCCTGAATCAATCCTCGGTTTGCCGATGATCAACTGGATCTAGAAAGGATCGCCATGACAGAGACGGCGGAGGTACCGACCCGGCACCTGACTCAAGAACGCCAGCTGGTCACTGAGCTCCCCGGTCCGCGGTCGCGCGAGCTGAAGGCTCGGCGGACCGCTGCGGTGTCGGCGGGAGTCGGCACGATGCTGCCGGTCTTCATCACCAATGCCGGCGCGGAATCCTGCGCGACGTCGACGGCAACTCGCTGATCGACCTCGGCGCCGGCATCACGGTCGTGAGCGTCGGCAACGCAGCGCCGCACGTGGTCGAGCGGGTCCGCGAACAGGTCGCTCGCTTCACCCACACGTGCTTCATGATCACGCCGCACGAGGGGTACGTCGAGGTCTGCGAAGCGCTCAACCGGCTCACTCCGGGCGATCACGAGAAGCGTTCAGCGCTGTTCAACTCCGGTGCCGAAGCGGTCGAAAATGCGATCTCGATCATCGACAAGCAGGTCGGCGCGTCGGAGACCGCGGCGGTGATCATCGAGCCGATCTAGGGGGAGGGCGGTCTCATCGTTCCTGCGCCGGGGTTCCTGCCCGCGATCTCGCAATGGTGCACCGACAACGGAGTGGTCTTCGTCGCCGACGAGATCCAGACCGGGTTCGCCCGGACCGGGGCGATGTTCGCGTGTGAGCACGAGGATGTCGTGCCGGATCTAGTCGCGACCGCCAAGGGAATCGCCGGCGGGCTACCGCTGGCCGGATTGACCGGGCGGGCCGACCTGATGGACGCGGTGCACACGGGTGGGCTCGGCGGCACGTTCGGCGGCAATCCGGTGGCCTGCGCCGCCGGGTTGGGCGCAATGGAGACGATCGAGGAGTTGGGCCTGGTCGCCCGAGCCGGTGACCTCGAGACAATCCTGCTGGAGCGGTTGCGGGACATGGGGACTCGGCATCCGGTGATCGGCGACGTACGAGGGCGCGACGCCATGATTGCGGTGGAGTTCGTACGGCCGGGTACGACCGAGCCGGCCGCTGACATCTGCGGCGCCGTGGCCAAGGCCGCTCATGCGGCTGGTGTGGTGGTCCTTACCTGCGGCACGTACGGCAACGTGATCCGGCTGCTGCCCCCGCTGGTGATCCCGGAGCACCTGCTCAATGAAGGCCTCGACGTCCTCGACGAAGCGATAGCCGGCGCCACCGCCTGACCGCCGAGCCGCCTCCCCCAGAACGGACTTTCTCCGGAGAAAGTC
>JACCUM010000229.1 GCA_013811805.1 Geodermatophilaceae bacterium
GTACGGTCAGCTCTCCCGGACTCGTTGTTTCCACCTGGGCTCCGGCGCCGATCAGTGCCTGGTGCAGGGTCACTGCGTTCGGTGAGCGCAGATGGACCGACGCTCGGGCCGGATCGGCCAGTTCGGCAATGGTCCCCTCCCGGACCAGCTTTCCGCCGGCGATGATCACGATCCGGTCCACGGTCTGTTGGACCTCCGCGAGCAGGTGGCTGGAGACCAGAATCGTGCGGCCCTGGTCATGGGCAAGGTGCTGCAGAAAGTTGCGCAGCCACTGGATGCCTTCGGGGTCAAGGCCGTTGGCCGGTTCATCGAGGATGAGTACCTGTGGATCGCCGAGCAGGGCGGTGGCCAGCCCGAGCCGCTGGCGCATCCCCAGGGAATAGCCGCCGGTCTTGCGTTTCGCAGCATCGGTCATTCCCACCTGGGTCAGGACCGCGTCGGCACGCTCATCGGATATGCCCGCAGCCGCGCAGTAGACCCGCAGATGGCTTCGGCCGCTGCGACCGGGATGAAAGGCGGTCTCCAAGACCGCGCCCACCTGCGAACTGGGCCGGGACAGCGCCGAATAGGGGGTGCCGCCGAAGGTCGCAGAACCCGAGTCCGGAGTAATGAGTCCCAGTGCCATCCGCAGCGTAGTGGTCTTACCCGCCCCATTGGGTCCGAGAAAGCCGGTGACTTGTCCCGGCTCGACAACGAACGAGAGTCGGTCGACGGCATGGACGCTGCCGAATCGCTTGGAGAGATCGGAGACAACTACCCGGGTCGGAGCCGCTGCTTCAGAAGTGGTGTGGGTCGACGTGCTCACGAATCCTGATCCAACCGGGTAACGCCAGCGAGTTTTCGCCGGGGTTCGCTCTTCACCGGTGTTCATCTACCCGCCCTCCTTCCGAGGACGCAGGCACGATGAGTGGTCGGCTCGGGACTCGAGGTCGGGCGGCTGTGGTCCGGGGGTGAAGTGCACAGCAACGAGGGGTACGGCCTCGCTCGCCCCGCGTCGTCGGCCGGCGGTCTGGTGCGGCGTGTTTCTTTGGTGATCTTGACCTTATGGTGGCGACACGCCGATGCAGTGCTCGGAAAACCGCAACAAGGTCAAGATCACGAGGATCGGGCACACGTTCCTCGCGGGCTTGGGACGGCTGTTTGTGGAAGTGGCCGTCGAAGGCGAGCAAGCGTGGCGGCCTCGTACGGTGCTGTTCCGAGAACTTGAGCCCGCCAGGGACGTCGAACTCGCTCGAGAACTGTTGGCGGCTCAGCATGCCGCACATGCATTCGAGGCGGCCCTCATCCAGGACGACCGGATCCCTCCTATGCACGAAGGCCTTTCTGACCTGTGCAGCGCTTCGCTGTGCTGGCTGGGCGCGTTCGTGGATGACCGCCTGGTTGGCGCTGTGGCTTGGGTGGAGGGTCTCCAGGAGTACGAGATCGACCGGCTCATCGTGCTCCCGGACTCGCACCGCACAGGTGTCGGAACGTGGCTCGTCCGCGAGGTACTTACCCGCGCAGGGCCGACGCACGCGGTCGTCTCGACAGGGCAAGCCAACATTCCGGCCAGGCCTCTATGAACGTCTGGGTTCGCGCGAGTGGGGGACCGGAAGGTCATTCCCGGACTCTGGGTGACCGACTATGCGCACCGGGTCGGCTTCTAGACTTGCGCACCTGATGGACCTCGACCTTCAGCAGATCGGCCTGTCCCATCCCCGGATCAAGCAGATCGTTGATCTGCAGCGCAACACCGCCTCCAACCGCGCGGGCATGCTTGGCGTCGAAGGGCTTTGGGCGCACAACGTGGTCCGCGAGACCGGCACGCAGGTCGCGGTTTTCCTCTGCTGTCCGGAGGCGATCTACTCCGACGAGGCGAAACTACGAGCCACTCAACTGGTCGACATCGCCGAGGCCTCGTACCGGATCTCGGAGAAGACGCTGGCCCGGATTACCGAGCGGGACAAGCCCGACGGCCTCGTCTCGATCGTGCGCATGCCCAACTGGCAACGCGGTGACATCGAGTTCGGTGAGACGGCGCTGGTTTTGGTAGCCGACGGGCTCGAGATCCCCGGAAACCTCGGGACTGTGCTGCGAACGATGGACGGAGTGGCCGCCGACTGCATGGTGCTCACCAACCGGCGTACCCGGATGTCGCATCCCAAGGTGTTCCGCGGTTCGCACGGCATGAGCCTGTCGGTGCCCACAGTGGACTTCGACGAGGTGACCGAGGCCATCGATTGGCTGGCCGGCCACGACTTCACGGTCTACCTGGCCGACACCGAGTCCGCGGTCGACTACCGGATGGCCGACTACAGCGGCCGGGTCGCAATGGTCGTGGGCAGCGAGCGGTACGGCATCTCGAGGCCGTGGTACGAGCGCGGGTACGGCGGCATCTTCATTCCCATGCTGGGCCGGGCGGACTCGCTCAACGTCTCGGTCTCGGCATCGGTGCTGCTCTACCAGGCCCGAGCCGCCCAGGGCGGCGCCA
>JACCUM010000233.1 GCA_013811805.1 Geodermatophilaceae bacterium
GTCGAATGCGTCATTGAGCTGGGTTTGGGACAGGGACAGCGGCCCGTTCACCAGCCAATTCCGAACCGAGTCGATGCTCTCACCCACCTGGCTGGACAAGACGCCGAAACTGCTGGAGATCTGTGCGACGACCAGCCAGATGATTCCGGTGACGACAGCGATCCCGCCAACCAGAACCACTGACGCGGACAGCGATTTGGGCCAACCGCGAGCGGTGAGCCAGGCCGCCGCAGGCTGCAACAGCGCGGCCAGCAAGAGCGCCACGACGACCGGGATGACCACCACGGACAGCTCCACCAACAGGTAGAGCAAGGCATACAGCGCGGCAATGATCAGCAGGAAGCGCCAGGACCAGGCGGCGGCTGTGCGGATCCCGTCCGGTACGGCGGCGTCGCCGGATTCGTCGGTGTCATCCTTGAGCGCATCGTGGTCGCGGGGTGACATGAGCCCCCGCGGGTCCTGGGTACGGCTGGCGGCACGCATCCGCTCGGCCAGGCTCCTCCGGCGCTGCGATTCGACCTGGCGATCACGGCGCTTCATCAATGACACCATGGGTTCACCGTTCGACGTAGGAACCTGCCTACATCCGAGCGTAGTGGTGCGCGAGGATGGTGCCGTGACGGTCGAACTTCCGATGCTCGGAAGCGGCAAGGTGCGGGATCTGTACGCCGTCGACGACGCGCACCTGCTCCTGGTTGCCAGCGACCGCATCTCGGCCTATGACTGGGTGCTGCCGACCGAGATCCCCGACAAGGGGCGTGTGCTGACCGCGCTGTCGGCCTGGTGGTTCTCCCAGCTGACCGATGTCGTGCCGAACCATATTGTCTCGGTCGATTCTCCGCCAGTCCCGGCTGCGGTCGCCGGACGAGCCATGCTGGTCCGGCGGTTGCAGATGGTCCCGGTGGAATGCGTGGCGCGGGGTTACCTCGCCGGCTCTGCCGTTGGGCCCGAAGATATTGAGGGACAACAGCTTTCACAACCGGTCTTTACTCCAACGACGAAAGCCGCAGTCGGCCAGCACGACGAGCCAATGAGCTTCGACGATGTCGTGGCCACCGTCGGCGCTGACCTGGCCGAGGCTCTTCGGGACCGGACCCTCGCGGTCTACTCGCCGGCGGCTGACATCGCCGCCCGACGGGGGCTCATCCTGGCCGACCCCAAGCTCGAGTTCGGGCTCTCTGGCGACGGGACCCTGGTCCTCGGCGACGAGGCGCTCACGCCGGACTCGTCACGCTACTGGTCGTCGGCCGACTGGTCGCCGGGAAAGCCGCAGATCTCCTACGACAAGCAGTACGTACGAGACTGGCTCACCGGTGAGTCCGGTTGGGACCGGGCCACCGGGTCGCCGCCACCCGAACTCCCACCGCACGTCGTGGCCGGAACCCGGGAGCGCTACCTCGCTGCCTATGAACTGCTCACTGGCGCCCCGCTGTCCGCCTGACCCCAACCCCCTTGTTCCTTGGTGATCTTGACCTTATTGCGGCGACACGCCGCGTACGGCCGCCGAAAACCACCATAAGGTCAAGATCACCAAGCGAGGACTGCCTGACTGTGGATATCTCCTGCGCGGGATCGCTCCTGGCGTCGAGGGTGTCCCGATGCCGATGCCACTCCCGATGCCGATCACCCGCGCCCAAGCCATCGAGCAGGGCTGGTCGCCGTGGCAGCTGCGCACCGGAACATTCGTACATGTGGCGCGCGATACTTATCTCCCGCCAGGAGACGACCACGATCTGATCACCCGGGCGCGTGGCGTTCTGCTCACCATGCCGCCTGGCTCGCTGATCAGTCATGACAGCGCTGCCCGCATTTGGGGAATCGACCTGCCGCGCGCGGCCGAATCCGAGCTGATCCAGGTGATCGCGCCGCGAGCTCTGCGCCCCAAGCATCGGGCTGACCGGGTCGTCCATGAGGCCGTACGACTCGGCCCCGCTGACGCCGACACCGTCGAGGGGGTGGCGGTCACTTCCCCGGCGCGCACGTGGTGGGACCTCGCCACTTCGCTCGCCCCGGCCGACCTGTTGGCGGTCACCGATCAACTGCTGCGCTCCTGGTCGCCGCGGTTGCTCCTCGAGCGGATGCTGTCCGAGCACACCGGTGACCGCGGTGCGGTGCGAGCCAGGGGTGCGCTGCGATACGGCGACTCTCGGGCCGAGTCGCGGATGGAATCTGTGCTCCGTTGGGTGCTCATCGAGGGCGGGTTGCCGGCGCCCGAACTTCAGCACGTGGTCGTCGACACGACCGGGTTCATCGCCCGCGTAGACCTCGCGTACCCGCTGCACATGATTGCGATCGAGTACGACGGCGCCGTCCACCGAAACTCCGATGTCTTCATCCAGGATCTGCGGCGGCAGAATCGATTGGTCGCAGCTGGCTGGACGGTCCTGCGGTTCAGCGGGTCGGACGTCCTGGCTCGCCCGGCGGACGTGGTCTCGCAGGTTCTCCAGGCCCGCCTGGCTGCCGTCCGTACGCGCGCCGCCAGCTGAATCCGACGACCCCGCCGCTAGTTTGGTGATCTTGACCTTGTGGTGGTTCTTACGCGCCAAGCACGGCGTGTCTCCGCAATAAGGTCAAGATCACCAAAGTTCAGGGGCAGAAGTTAGGGTTCGCGGTTCGCCCAGCGTTCTCCGGAGGTTCACGTGCGCGATGCGGTACGGGGCGCAAACCCGATCGAGCTTTCCGACCGGCACGCGACGATGCATGGCCGGACCATCCTGGTGCTCGGTGGTGGCGGTGCGCTGGGCGCCTACCAAGCCGGTGGCCTCCTTGCCCTGCTCGAGGCCGGCGTGGTTCCAGACGCGATGTTCGGCTGCTCGGCGGGGGCGCTGAATGCTGCCTTCCTGGCCACCACGCCGACCGTCGACCGAGCTGAACAGCTTCGAGACTGGTGGCTGGATCCCCGGACTCAACACCTGCTGGCTCCAGCCGGCTGGTCTCGGGTACGCGGGGTTGCCCGCTCGATCACCGCCGGTGCGCGGTCGTTGCTCGACCCGGTTCCGCTGCGCCGAATCATCGAGCAGCAGATCCCGGCGCATGACCTGAGCGAACTCCGCATCCCACTGACCATCACGACGACGTGCCTGGATTGTTCGGCGCCACGCCATCACCGCCACGGCCCGATCGCCGACGCCTTGCTCGCGAGCAGTGCCCTTCCGGGGCTGTTTCCGCCGGTCCGTCTGCCCGCGGGAACGGATGCTGCCATGCACGCCCCTTGCTGCACCGACGCGCATCTACACGTCGATGGAGGGGTGCTGTGCGGCGTGCCGCTGACCGCCGCACTGGCAACCGCCGGGCCGCACGACCGGATCATCGTCATGGATTGCGGTCTCGCGCCGGTCACGTGGACCCACGGCCGGTGTGCCGCTGCATTATCGCCGGGGCTCATTCCCGGCGCGGCCGTACCGGGAGAGCCCGGCAGCCAGGTGAGCGTCGCGTGCGGGTTGGCACCGGTGGTGGCCGGGCGACGTTACGTCGCGCCGGTCGAACAGGGTCGGGGTCTGGTCGAGGTTGTACTCAGGGCCTTCACTGTGGCGCGGTCCGTGGCAAACCGGGTCGAGATCGCCAACTCGGTGAGCGACCCACGGGTCCTGGTGCTGCCGCATGTAGCCGACGCCTGGGCCACCGGCTTGTTGAAGGACCTACCCCGCGGACCGCGCGACTTCCGGAGCGCGCGGGCGCTGGCCGATGCCGGTCATGCGGCGACGTTGCAGCGGCTGCGCGCAGGGGCCGCTGGCCACAGCTCCATCGCCCACAGCTCCATTGAGCACTGCACGCGGCACCTCGACCCCGTGCCGCTGGACGTCTCGCGCCGCCGTAGCCAGCCAGACCGCTAGTGCCTGGTCACCGGTCGGTGGCCCCTGGAGCCCAGTCGTTGGGCGCGGTTCCCTAATCGCCTCGGCGGCCATCGAGACGACAGCCGGAACAACTCGTCCGGAGTGCTGGGCCAGCCACGGCAGCCCGCGGAGGCACAACCACCGCGCCCGCCGAGATCGACTGGGCGCGGGCGGCATGACAAGGAGATCGGCCCCCTCGTCGGAGTACTGAATGCGGCCCGGCGGTCCAGCCGGGTCGCTACCAGCCAAGATCTGCCACGCGCTGCGAGCAATCGCACGGTGACCGGCTGGCGAGGGATGAATCCCGTCCACCGCCCAAGCCCCCGGATCGGCCAACTCCGGGACACCGGCCAGATCAAGGATCCGCACGTAGGGGTCTCGTACCCGGCTCCCGCTCTGTCTGCGAGCCGCGCTGCTCACCGCGGCATCGACAGCGTTGTTCACGGTGGTCAGCCGAGCCCCCAACGCCCTGCGCAGTCCGATCGGCAGACGGAGGACAGCGCCTGGGTCATGCCATCGGGCAACCAGCACCGAGGCACCGCTGTCGACGAGGCCCTTCACGAGCACCTGCAGGTCGGCTGTGAGCTGCTCGGCCGACAACCCGCTACGGATGACGTCGTTGAGCCCAACCATGACCGTGGCTAGTTGCGCCTCGGTGGCGATGGCGGTGGGCAGCTGATGTCGCCGAACGTCGCGGACTCGCGCTCCGGCCCTGGACAGATTGACCAATCGCGACCCGGGTAGGACAGCACACAGCAGAGCGGGCCAGGTCTGTTCGGGGCAAGTATCGAGCCCGACACCTTCCCCGCAGCTGAAGCTGTCGCCCAAGGCAACCACGGTCACGCTCATCCCGACCGCACCCGGCGATCCCTGGCTGGCACGGCCTTGGCCTTCTGGCGGTTTCCACGGAAACCGCCAAGAACTGGACCGGATGGGAGGAGTGGCTTGGCCGCTGGCGCCGGCAGGTTGTGCGCGCGGAGGAAACCGGACACTGTTCTCGCCCACGGAAAGTGCTCGGCACGTGTGCGAGCGGCCGCTTCCCGGCGGGCAGGGGGTACGGCCAGCTCCCGTACGACGGCGTCAGCGAAGGCCTCGGGGCGGCCATTGGCGCTGCGACCCGCTGAGCCGCCGATCACCTCCGGCAGCGCCGATGCCCGGTTGACGATCACGCTGGTGCCGCTGGCCAACGCCTCGAGGGCGGCCAACCCGAAGGTTTCCACCGGTCCCGGCGCCAACAACACATCGGCCGAGGCCAGCAGCCGGGCCAGGTGCTCCCGCTCGGACAGGTAGCCGAGGAAGCTGACCGGGAGCCCCGCCGATTGCCGTTCCAACGCCGCCGACATCGGCCCGGAGCCGGCCACCAACAACCGGACCGAAGACCCTCGGCGGACCAGTTCGGCCACGGTCTCGATCGCCAGCCCTGGTCGCTTCTCACGGGACAGTCGGCTGGCCATCACCAGCAGATGCTGAGCACCGCCCAACTGCTGCTCGCGCCACACGCTGTCGGAGTTCCGCGGATGCAGTCCGCCCAGATCCACACCGAGGGGCACCTGAACAAGTTGCGCCGCAGGGATTCGCTCGAATTCGGCTGCAGCCCAAGCCGTCGTACACAGGACGACGTCGAACCGCGCCGCCAACTCGTCGTTGTACCGCTCGGCCATGGCCTTCAGCGGCAGTTGTCGTGGCAGCCACTGCTCCAGCCAGCGATCGAGGCGTTCATGACTGACAACCAGACTGCCAACGCCGCGGTTGCTGGCCCAGCGGCCCAACCCGCGAAGGGTCGTACGGTCGTGCACCTCTAGTCGGTCGGGTGCCAGTTGGTTCAGCAGTCCGATGAGGTTCTCGCCGCCGCGAAGGACTCGATACCCGGTCCCGGGCAGAGCCTGGGACCGGCGCAGCAGCTGCCGACCCCAGGGCATCCAGAGGTCCTGGTCGATCGATCCGGGCAGCACCTGGATCACCTCGTGACCGGCCTGCGCGTACCCGGTGGCGAGGTGGCCGAGGGTCGTACGCAGTCCGCCGGAGCTCGGCGTCACGAAGTTCGCCACCTGCACGATCCGGCTCATGACTGCCCCGCTTGCTCCGCTCCTCGCTCGTTCCTCGCTGCGATGCTCACTCGCTCTCGGCTCATGCGGCGCCGGCCAGCCGATAGTGCTCGAGAAGCTGGTCACCGATGACCGACCACGACCGTCCCTGCACGGACCGGTGGGCGGCCATTCCCATGACCCGGAGCTGATCGGGATCAGCCATCAGGGCGCTCACAGCCGTCCGCAGCCCCTCGGCCGAGCCAGGGTTGAAGAGCAGGCCATTCTCGCCGGGTGACACGAGGTCCAGCAGCCCGCCGGCCGCGGCGGCGACCACCGGGACGCCACTGGCCAAAGCCTCCTGGGCGGCCTGACAGAACGTCTCGTTGGCACCCGGGTGTACGAAGACGTCGAGCGAGGCGAAGCTGGCCGACAAATCGGCACCATGCTGCAGGCCGAGGAAATGTGCGCCGGGCAACTTCCGGGTCAGCGCCGCTCGGCGTGGTCCGTCCCCGACGATGACGACCTGGACACCGGGCATATTGCCGAGGCTGGCCAGCAGGTCGACCTGCTTCTCCGCGGCCAGGCGTCCTATGTAGCCGACCAGCAATTCTCCGTTGGGCGCGAGTTGGGCCCGTAGCGCGGCACTGCGCCGATGGGGGTGGAAACCAGTCAGGTCGACACCCCGAGCCCAGCGATGGACCCCTCCGATTCCGTGCCGCAGCAGCTGTGCGACCGCGTCACGGCTGGGAGCAAGCGTCCGTTCAGCAAGTCCATGGATCCGCCGGATCCAGTTCCAGAGTGGACGCTGCATGACTGCGCAGCCATAACGGACGGCGAAACCGGCCAGATCGGTCTGATACACGGCAACCGCCGGTACGGCGAGCGCCCTTGCCACATAAGCAGCTTGAGCTCCGAGGATCGCGGGCGATGCGAGATGAACGATGTCCGGTTGGAAGTCCTCCAGCGCGCGTCGCAGTCCTGGCCAGGGACGCGAGACGCGAAAGTTGGCGCCCGGTAACGGCACCGATGGGCTTCGAAGCACCGAAACGTTGCCGTGCACGGTCGTTCCTGGTCCGGGTGCGATCAGGAAGCTGGTATGTCCGCATTGCTCCAGATGCTCGATGGTTCGCAGTACCGAGTTCGTGACACCGTTGACTTGCGGCAAGAAGGACTCGCTGATGACCGCCACGCGCATACCTTCACGGTGCCCGATTCGGGCGCTGTTCCCGGCGCGATGTGCCGCGATCGGACAAGAGTTAGGCAACCAGCGACACGCCGGGTGAGCATCGGATGCCAGACGTTCATCTTCGCGTTCGTCGCAGCCGGATGCCCGCTCTTCGTTAGGCTCATGAGGTGACCCGGGTCGTCGTCGATGTCATGCTCAAAACAGAGATCTCCGACCCTCAGGGGCAGGCCGTTCTCAGCGCGCTGACCAAGCTCGGACACCAAGGCGTTCAGGCCGTCAGACAGGGCAAACGCTTCGAACTCGAGGTTACTGATCCGGTTGACGAGGCAGCGATCCGCCAGATCGCGGACACGTTGCTGGCCAATCCGGTGATCGAAGACTTCTCCGTCCACGTCCAGACCTGATGACCGCATCAGCGCAGGACGTAGCCGGCGATCTCGCAGACGTACGGATCGGGGTGGTGACGTTTCCGGGTTCGCTGGACGACGGTGACGCCGCCCGGGCGGTACGCCTGGCCGGGGGCAGCCCGGTCGCACTGTGGCACGGCACCCATGATCTCGAAGCGGTCGATGCGGTGATCCTGCCCGGCGGTTTCTCCTACGGCGACTACCTGCGCGCCGGGGCCATCGCCAGCTTCTCGCCGATCATGCGAGAGATCATCGATGCAGCCAGACGAGGGCTTCCAGTCCTGGGTATTTGCAACGGCTTTCAGGTTCTCTGCGAAGCGGGTCTGCTCCCCGGGGCACTCACACGCAACGCGCACCTGCACTTTCGCAACCGCGACCAATGCCTGCGGATCGAGGCCCGTACGGCCTGGACCGGGGACTTCGAGCCTGGCGCGGAGATCGTCGTACCAGTGAAGAACGGCGAAGGACGGTACGTCGCAGGCGCCGAGGTCCTGGCTGCGGTCGAGGCCGAGGGGCGAGTCCTGGCGCGCTATGTCGGCGCCAACCCGAACGGATCCTCCCGCGACATCGCCGGAGTCACCGATTCGACCGGGCGGATCGTGGGGCTGATGCCGCATCCGGAGCACGCCGTCGAAGCGCTCACCGGACCGAGTACGGACGGACTGGGTTTCTTCACCTCGATCCTGGCCTCGATCCTTGGCGCGCGGGCGGTTTCGACCGGGTGAAGATCGATACGGTCGAGGCCGCGGGCCGGACGCCGGACCAGGAGCAGCCGCATGCCGCCCTCGGACTGCGCGGAGACGAGTACCAGCGGATCAGAGACATCCTGGATCGCCGGCCGACCAGCGCGGAACTGGCGATGTACTCGGTGATGTGGAGCGAACACTGCTCGTACAAGTCATCGAAGGTCCACTTGCGACCGTTCGGAGACCTGCCGAGCTCCGAACGGCTGATGGTTGGGATCGGGGAGAACGCCGGAGTCGTGGACATCGGTGACGGGTACGCCGTGACCTTCAAAGCCGAATCGCACAACCATCCGTCCTACGTGGAGCCTTACCAGGGTGCGGCCACCGGAGTTGGCGGCATCGTCCGCGACATCCTGACCATGGGCGCGCGGCCGCTCGCGGTGATGGACCCGCTGCGGTTCGGCCCTCCTGAGGCAGCGGACACCGCACGGGTGCTGCCCGGAGTCGTGGCCGGTGTCGGCGGCTACGGAAACTGTCTGGGCCTGCCCAATATCGGCGGTGAGCTGGTCTTCGACGGCTGTTACGCCGGAAATCCGCTGGTCAACGTGTTGTGCGTTGGCGTCATGCGGCACGAGGACATCAAGCTGGCAAGGGCACCCGGACCAGGCAACGCCGTGATCATCTTCGGATCGCGGACCGGTCCGGACGGTATAGGTGGCGCCAGCATCCTGGCCTCGGAGACCTTCGAGGACCAGAAGCCGACCAAGCGGCCGTCGGTGCAGGTCGGGGACCCGTTCACCGAGAAGCTGCTGATCGAATGCTGCCTGGAGATCTTCGCTGCCGACCTGGTGGTCGGGATCCAGGACTTCGGAGCGGCCGGATTGTCATGTGCCACAACGGAGCTAGCCAGTGCAGGGACTGGCGGCATGCACGTCGTCCTGGACGAGGTGCCGTTGCGGGACCAGACGATGACGTGTGAAGAGATCCTGATGAGCGAGTCGCAGGAGCGCATGTGCGCCATCGTCGAACCGGACAAGGTCGACGGTTTCCTCGCCATCTGCGCCAAGTGGGAGGTGCGGGCCGCAGTCATCGGAACGGTGAACGACAGCGGCCGGCTCACCGTGGAATGGCGAGGTGAGCAGATCGTCGACGTACCCCCACGCACCGTCGCCCACGACGGTCCGGTGTATGAGCGACCGCTGTCCCGGCCGGACGACCAGGACGCCCTGCAGGCCGACACCCCCGATCGGTTATCCCGACCATCGTCAGCGGACGAACTGCGGGACACGTTGCTGGGCTTGATCGCTCACCCCAATCTGGCTGACAAGACCTGGGTGACAGAGCAGTACGACAGCTACGTACGCGGCAACACCGTCCTGTCCCAACCCGAGGATGCCGGCGTCCTGCGGATCGACGAACAGACCCATCGCGGGATCGCCCTGTCCACCGACGGCAATGGCAGGTACGGACGGCTCGACCCGTACGTCGGGGCGCAACTGGCTGTGGCCGAGGCCTACCGCAACGTGGCGGTCACCGGCGCTACCCCGATCGCGATCACCGACTGCCTGAACTTCGGCAGCCCGGAGGAGCCCGGTGTGATGTGGCAGTTCGCCGAGAGCATCAGGGGAATCGCCGATGCCTGCCGGGAACTCGGTCTTCCGGTCACCGGCGGCAACGTCAGCTTCTACAACCAGACCGGTGACGTTGCCATCCACCCGACCCCGGTGATCGGGGTTCTCGGCGTACTCGACGACGTACGCCTCCGGCTGCGACAGGGGTTGGGCCGCGCGGCCGGCGAACAGATCGCCCTCCTTGGCACGACGCGCGCGGAGTTCGGTGGCTCGCAGTGGGCCGGGATCATGCACGGTCATCTCGGCGGGCTTCCGCCGACCGCCGACCTGGCCGCGGAGGCCCGGCTGGCCGGCGTCCTGGCTCAGGCTGCCGCACGCCAGTGGCTCACCGCGGCTCACGACGTCTCCGACGGTGGACTTGCGGCCACGCTGACCGAGTCAGTGCTCCGGTACGGCGTGGGTGCGCAGATCAGCTTGCCCGGGGATCGGTTCGTGGCCCTGTTCAGCGAGTCCGCCGGACGAGCACTGGTGGCCGGGACCGCGTACGGGCTGGCCGCACTAGAGGTGGCCTGCACCGAAGCTCGGGTTCCCGTGACCCGGATAGGGACGGTCGGCGGCGACGAACTCGCTATCGACGGCGTGACCCCGATCCCGCTGGCGGACCTCCGTACGGCATGGACCGACGCCCTCCCGCGTCTGTTCGGAGCCGTCACGCCGCCCTGACCGGGTCACGTCAGCCGGGTCGACCGTTCGGGCGGCACGGGTGGGCGAAGCCCAAGTGCGGCGAGTTCCAGTTGCGCCAGAGCGAGGATCTGGGTGCTGTCACCGGACCGCAAGGCCGCCGCAGGCGCAGGGCCAACACTCGCCAGCTCCCTCAGCGGGCGATGGATCAGCGCTCGCAGCGCGAAGAGCTCCACGTCATAGATCATTCGCCGGGCGGCGGCTGCCTCCCGGATCCACCGCACCCGCGTCGGCAGCCACCGGAAGGCCGCCCATCCGATCGGCAATACCGCGATCACCAAGGCGAGCCAGAATGCCAGCGTGGCAACGACGTCTTGCTGCGTCTGCCCAGCTTCCCGAAGGCCGTCTCCGACGCCTCCGACTAGGTCAAAGGGGGCCTGCAGCGCGTCGCCAGCGACCGGAACGTCCCCTACAACCGCGCTCACCTCGTTCATACTGTCGGTCAAGCCGCGGCCAGCATCCTCCAACAAGCGACCCGGTCCTGCCAGGGCGCTGACCAGACCGTGGAGGAAGCTGGCAATCAGAATCCACGCGACACACCAGGCCAGCAAGGTCAGATCTCCGAGTTGCTGGCGAACCCGGTGCAACGGCGTCTGTGCATAGAGCCTCATGCGGAACATTCTCGTCGTCCACCGGTCAGATCGATTCTGACGGCGCTGACGAGGCAGCTGCGTCGCCAGTCACGCTGGGCAGCTCGTCTCCGCCGAGTCGAGGCCCGCCAGCCCTACCCGTCAGCCGCCGCAGAGGGGCAGCGTGCGGCGGATCGTTTGATAGATCCCGTGCGCCAAGGGCAATCCGACGATCAGCCAGGACACCACGAACTCCGACGATCATCCGAGTCGGGGAACTGGCTCACCCACATTGCCGTTGGCCCTGCGTCGAGCGCTTCCACACAGCGGTGACGGGTCGGTCTGTCTGTCCGAGCGGAATTCACCTGGCCCGAGAGCTCAGGCTGCTGGGCCGATGCCCTGCGCGTTCATCTCTTCGATGATCTTCGACGACTCGTCGAAGCCGATGACCACGATCGCATCCGGGTTGAAGTCAGCCATTTGGGTGACCTCGGTCCGGTACGAGGTGGCCAGCGGGTCGTAGATGATCTCTTCCGGGACCTGCTCTTCGGCCAGACCGCTACTGATCAGATTCTCCCGCAGGTTCGCGGCCAGGCCCGTTCCGTACGGGTCATTCAGGGCGATGATCTGCACGCTGGCGTTGCCATCGTCGAGGATGATGTCGGCCAGCGCACGGGCCTGCAGAACGTCCGGTGGTGCGGTCCGGAAGTACAGGTTGCTGTCGTTGTAGGTGGTGAACGCGTCGGAGGTGTTGGCCGGCGAGATCTGCATGACTCCGGCACCGGTGATCTTGTCGATCACGCTGAGGCTGACACCGGAGGACGCGGCACCCAGGATGACGTTGACCCCACCGTCGATCAGCCGGTCCACCGACTGGTTCGCGGTGTCGGTCGAGGTGTCACCCGAGTCACTCTCGATCAGCTGGACCGGCGCGCCCAGCACACCACCCGCAGCGTTGAGGTCATCGATCACGAGCTTGGCCGCCGCGACCTGTGGTGGGCCGAGGAAGGCCAAGCTGCCGGTCAACGGCAACAGCGTACCGACGACCAGCGGACCGCC
Organism: Geodermatophilaceae bacterium; assembly: GCA_013811805.1. GTDB lineage: Bacteria > Actinomycetota > Actinomycetes > Mycobacteriales > Geodermatophilaceae > JACCQS01. The sequence goes on from JACCUM010000233.1 coordinate 12,080, forward strand.
GGTCGGTTCAGTGGCGTAGTCCGGAGCCGCCGGCGGCGCGACCGTGCTCGCGTTGGCCTCATCACCGCCCAGCACGTATTCGGTCGCGTCGGCGTCGATCGCGTTGT
>JACCUM010000236.1 GCA_013811805.1 Geodermatophilaceae bacterium
GCTGGGCCGGGGTCAGCGACACGGTGCCGGTGCTGGTCATCGGCCAAACGAAATGCCCGCGCTCCAATCTCTTCGCCAACAGGCACAGGCCGATCCCGTCATGCCAGAGCAGCTTCAACAGGCTGCCAAGCCACACGCCATTCAGCATACCGATCGCAGACGGTCGTAGTCGCATACCGCTGGCATCCCCTGCATGGTGAGCGGCTACGGCTGTATCAGCGATCGGGCCGGGGCGGCCGGGAGATCCTGTATCTTGAGGTGCGCGCCGGCCTCTCCCGCGAGGTGCCGGCGTGGATGTGCGACGCCGCTGTGTGTGCATCGCTGTCCATCGGACCGCCGCAGGCCGGGGTCGCCGCACTGAACGAACTCCGGGCCGTGCTCATGACCCACGCATCGGACTCCGCGCGTGAGGGAACATCGGGCCTCTCGGATGGAGAGGAGGTCGTTGGTGACAAACCGATCCCGAACACAACTCGTGCTGGCTCTCGACCGCGAGGACAGGCCTCGCGCAGTGACGAACACGCCCGAGGGGCTGGTGCAGGCCCTGGCCGACCTGCTGCTCGAAGCGCTCGGCACGGACAGAGCGACGACGGCAACCGGAAAGGAGGTGCGCGGTGAGCCCGAAGATCACGCCTGACCACCTCGGCCGTGGTGCCGTCGTCTATGTCCGCCAGTCCACGATGGGACAGGTTGTCGAGAACACGGAGAGCCAGCGGCGCCAGTATGGGCTGGCGGAAGCGGCGCGCTCCCTCGGGTTCGCGTCGGTGTCCGTCATCGACGACGATCTCGGCCGCTCCGGATCGGGCCTGGTCGAGCGGCCTGGGTTCCAGAAGCTGGTCGCCTCCGTCTGCGCCGGGTCGCTCGGCGCCGTGTTCTGCATCGAGGCCTCCCGCCTCGCCCGCAATGGACGGGACTGGCACCATCTGGTCGACCTTTGTGCCCTGGTCGGCACGCTGGTGATCGACCCGGACGGCACGTACGATCCGCGGCTGGTGAACGACCGGTTGCTGCTGGGGCTCAAGGGCACGATGTCCGAGTACGAACTGAGCCTCTTGCGGCAGCGGGGGCTGGCGGCGCGGGACTCCAAGGCCCAGCGCGGCGAGCTGCGCTTTGCCCTGCCGCCGGGCTATTGCTGGAACGAGCTCGGGCAGATCGAGATGGATCCCGACCAGCGGATCACTGATGCGATCCGGTTGGTGTTCAAGAAGTTCCAGGAGCTCGGCAGCGCCCGCCAGGTCATGCTCTGGCTGCAGGACGCGGCGCTGAAGCTGCCGGTCATGCGGCGCAACACCGTGACGTGCAGGATGGAGTGGCGCCCGGCGGCTTACCACACGGTGCTGCAGGTGCTTCGCCATCCGGTCTATGCCGGTGCCTACGTGTTCGGCAGGACCAGCCAGCGCACGCGCGTTGTCGATGGTCGGGCCCGCAAGACGGAGGGCCATTCCAAGCCGAGGGCGGCCTGGAACGTGCTGCTCCGGGACCAGCACCCGGGATACATCAGCTGGGAGCAGTTCGAGGCGAACCAGCAGTTGATCTCGGAGAATGCCCACATGCAGAGCCGCACCGACCGGAAGTCGGCCCGTGGCGGGCGGGCGCTGCTAACCGGCCTGATCCGGTGCGGTCGCTGCGGCCGGACCATGCGGGTCATGTATGGATCGGCATCCGGCCACGCCCACCGCTACCAGTGCCGGGGCGATGACAGCCATGTCGGTAGCTGGCTGTGCATCGGCATCGGCGGTGTCCGTGTCGATCGCGCCGTCGCTGCACAGATCGTCGAGGCGGTGTCGGACCATGCCATCGAGGCCGCCATCCGTGCGGTTGACCAGTCTGCCCGAGCCGACGACGGCATTCGGCAGGCCATCTGCCGGGAACTCGAGGAGGCGCACTATGAGGCCTCGCTGGCTGCCCGTCGGCATGAGGCAGTCGATCCCACCAAGCGGCTTGTCGCCCGCGAGCTGGAGAGCCGATGGAACGCCACGCTCGAGCGCGTCGCCGACCTCGAGGCCCGTATCGTCCGGCATGACGATGCAGCAGCGCTGCGGCCGAAGATTGACGCGGCGGCGCTCATGGCGCTCGCGCGCGACTTGCCGACCGTGTGGAACGCGCCCGGCACGGATGCGAGGACCAAGCAGCGGATCACGCACATCCTGATCCGTGAGGTGCTGATCGACCTGGACGCCGCCGCCAACGAGGCCGTCGTGACGGTCCACTGGGTTGGCGGGCGTCATACGGAACTGCGCGTGTCCCGGGTCCGATGCGGACGCTATCCAGAGGGCCGCGGCGCCAGCCCGGTCGATGCCGTCCGCAAGCTCGGCGGGCAATGGCCGGACCGCGAGATCGCATCCACGCTGAACTGGATGCGCTGCAAGCCGGCCGACGGCAAGGCCTGGACCACCGTGCGCGTGCGGGAGATGCGCGAGCGGCTCGGGATTGCGCCGTTCGATCCGGCCACCAGCACGGTTGAGACGATCAGCGCGGAGCGAACGGCGGCCCGGCTGGGGATCTGCGTCGGATCGGTTCACAAGCTGATCCGCGAGGGCGTGCTCCCGGCAACCCAGGTGCTGGCGTCGGCGCCATGGCAGGTGCCCGTCGCCGCGCTCACGTTCGACGCCGTCAGGCAAGGCGTCCAGGCTATCGTCGAGCGCCGACCCAAGGTCTACAGGGCATTGCAGGACGATAAGACGCTCCGGCTACCCGGATTCTGAGCGGAGGGATGCACTATGTCGCATGACGCCCCCGGCGGCCACGGAACGCATACACCGCGCCGCCGAACGGGTCCTCGGCCAGCACCCGCTGCACCACCATCGCCAGGCCGTCCATACCCTTTCTCATGTCCGTGGAACCGCAGGCCAAGTACACCCGAACAC
>JACCUM010000263.1 GCA_013811805.1 Geodermatophilaceae bacterium
CGATTCGAGTTGATCTTGACACGACGTGATGGCCCGCGGGTCCTTCCTGGTCAGCCGGGAGGCCGTCCGGGCGATGACCGCGCAGGGGATGGGTGGAGACATCGTCTACATCTCCAGCAAGAACTCCCTGTTCGCCGGTCCGAACAATGTTGCCTACGGCGCCGCCAAGGCCGATCAAGCCCACCAGGTACGCCTGCTCGCCGCAGAACTGGGGGGAGCATGGCATCCGCGTGAACGGCGTGAACCCCGACGGCGTTGTACGCGGGTCGGGAATCTTCGCCGGTGGCTGGGGAGCGAAACGGGCTGCGGTGTATGGGGTTCGGGAGGAGGAGTTGGGCTCCTACTACGCCCAGCGGACCTTGCTGAAGCGTGAGGTTCTGCCCGAACACGTCGCCAACGCGGTCTTCGTCCTGACTGGCGGCGAGCCTTCCCACACGACCGGGCTGCACATCCCGGTCGATGCCGGGGGTGGCTGCTGCCTTCCTGCGATGACGGCCTTCGCCGCCGTTGATCTCGGCGCCTCCAGCGGCCGGGTGATGGTCGGTGAGGTTGCGATGCGCCGGACTTGCAAAGGTTGCTGGCCGAGGCAGCCGCGCTGCCCCGCGGCCCGTGATCGACGTCTACGACTCGGTCTTCCTGCCACGGGGTCCCATGACGGAACGGATCGTCGAGGCCTGCCGTCAAGCCGGCGCCCGGGAACCCCGGACCCGCGCCGAAGTGGTCCGCTGCATCCTGGACAGCCTCGCCGACGCTTTCGCCCGCACCGTGCGCGACGCGGTGCGGCAGTCCAGACAAGAGGTCGACGTCTTGCAACTGGTCGGCGGCGGCGCGCTGAACCACGTGCTCTGCCAGCTCACCGCAGACGCGTGCCAGCTGCCGGTGCTCGCCGGGCCGGTCGAGGCGACTGCGCTCGGCAACGTCCTCGTCCAAGCTCGGGCGGCCGGGGTGGTCGGGACGGATCTGGACGACCTTCGCCGGCTCGTACGTCAGTTTGCGCAGCCACGGCCGTACCGGCCACTTCTGGCAGGCTGTGATCGTGCGGGTAGCCCTGTTCATCACCTGTCTTGTGGACGCGATGTTCCCGCAGGTGGGCAAGGCCACGGTGGGCCTGCTCGAACGGCTCGGGTACGACGTGGATGTCCCGTTGCAGCAGACCTGCTGCGGCCAGATGCACACGAATACCGGCTACCCGGACCAGGCGCTGCCACTGGTCCGGCAGTTCGCTGACGTGTTCGCCGGCTACGACGCTGTCGTGGCGCCGAGCGGATCGTGCGTCGGCTCGGTCCGCCACCAGCACGCGGGTCTGGCCTCACGCGCCGGTGATGCCGGCCTGCGGCGCCAGGTGGACGCGGTGGCCGCGCGTACGTACGAGCTGTCCGAGTTCCTGATCGACGTGCACGGCACCGCAGATGTCGGCGCGTACTACCCGCATCGGGTGACCTACCACCCGACCTGCCACTCGCTGCGCTTGTTGCAGGTCGGTGACCGACCACACCGATTGCTGCGCGCGGTTCGTGGGCTCGAACTCGTAGACCTGCCCGGCGCGGAAACCTGCTGCGGGTTCGGCGGCACGTTCGCCCTCAAGAACGCCGACGTGTCCGCGGCGATGCTCGCCGACAAGGTCGAGGCAGTCATTTCAACGGGGGCAGGCGTCTGCTCAGCGGGTGATTCGTCGTGCCTGATGCACATCGGCGGCGGGTTGAGCCGCGGCGACCTGCCCGTCCGTACGGTGCACCTGGCAGAGATCTTGGCCTCCACATGACGACAGATCTCGGAATGCCGGCCTTCGCCCCGCGCGGGGTAGGACACTTGCGTGGGGATCAGTCGTTCCCCGAGGCGGCTCGAGAAGCCTTGGGCAACAAGCAGTTACGCAGCAACCTGGGCCGTGCGACTGCGACGATCCGGACCAAGCGGGCGGCGGTGGTGGCCGAAGTTCCGGATTGGGCCGACCTCCGCACGGCTGGTGCGGCGATCAAAGACGCGGTGCTGGCCGACCTCGGTGCCCAGCTGCTCCGGCTGGAGAAGCAGGTCACTGCGCACGGCGGTCACGTGCACTGGGCTCGGGACGCGAACGAGGCGAACCGGATCGTGACCGATCTGGTCCGGGCTACCGGGCAGACCGACGTGGTCAAGGTGAAGTCGATGGCGACCCAGGAGATCGGGTTGAACGAGGCGCTAGCCGAGGCAGGGATCGCGGCGTGGGAGACCGACCTTGCCGAGCTGATCGTGCAACTGGCAGACGACCGTCCCAGCCACATCCTGGTACCGGCCATTCACCGCAACCGGACCGAGATCCGCGACATCTTCCTGCGCGAGATGGGCCGTGCCGGCGTGCCGGCCCCGGCCGGGCTGACCGACGAGCCGCGTGAGCTGGCAGAGGCCGCGCGCCTGCATCTGCGGGCGAAGTTCCTATCCGCCCAAGTGGCCATCTCGGGGGCGAACTTCGCGGTCGCCGAGACCGGGACCCTGGCCGTGGTCGAGTCCGAGGGCAACGGGCGGATGTGCCTGACCCTGCCCAAGACGCTCATCACGGTGATGGGGATCGAGAAGCTGCTGCCGACCTGGCGTGACCTGGAGGTGTTTCTGCAACTCCTCCCCCGTTCCAGCACCGGGGAGCGGATGAACCCGTACACCTCGATGTGGACCGGGGTGACTCCCGGCGACGGACCGCAGGAGTTCCACCTGGTCCTCCTGGACAACGGCAGGACGGCAACTCTTGCCGATCCCGACGGCCGGGCTGCACTGCGCTGCATCCGCTGTTCGGCCTGCCTGAACGTCTGTCCAGTCTATGAGCGGACCGGCGGCCATGCGTACGGCTCGGTCTATCCCGGCCCGATCGGCGCAGTGCTGTCGCCGCAGCTGACCGGCGTCAAGGACAACCCGTCCCTGCCGTTCGCCTCCTCGCTGTGCGGCGCCTGTTACGACGTGTGCCCGGTCGCCATCGACATCCCCACGATGCTCGTCCACCTGCGGGCCGAGGCAGTGGCTTCGAAGGGGATGAAGGCCGAGCGGGCCGCAATGGGCGGGGTCTCATCGCTGATGCGCCATCCCAGGCTCTACGGCGCCGCGCTACGGATGGGTCGGCTCGGACGGATCCTCGGACGCCGCCGCGGCGTTATCCGGCGGCTGCCCTGGCCGATGTCCGCCTGGACTCGGGCGCGCGATCTGCCGCTGCCCCCGACGGAGACCTTCCGGGACTGGTGGGTCCGCACCCACGGGTCGCCATGAACGCCGCCCGCACCGAGATCCTGCGCCGGATCGACGCGGCGATAAGCCGCTCGGCTCCAGTAGAGATTCCGCGGACCTATCGCGGTCCCAGTGGGGAGGGGCGGGGCAGCGCTGCTGTCGTGGACCTGATGCAGGACCGCCTCGTCGACTACAAGGCAGTCGTCCATCGGGTGGAACCGGCTCAGGTGCGCGCGGTGATCGCGGCGGCGTTGGCCGATGCTGGCGTAGAGCGAGCGGTCGTACCCGCCGGATTTCCGACTGAGTGGCTGCCGTCGGGACCGGCCTGGGTCCAGGACGATCCAGCGCTGACGGCGGCGGAGTTGGATGATCTGGACGGAGTGCTAACGACCTGTCGGATCGCGGTTGCCGAGACCGGGACGATCGTGCTGGACGCTGGGCAGGGCCAGGGGCGCCGCGCGTTGAGCCTTGTACCCGACTACCACCTCGTCGTCGTGCTCGCTGACCAGATCGTCGCCTCGGTACCGGATGCGGTGGCTGAACTCGATCCGACCCGGCCGCTTACCTGGATCAGCGGACCCAGCGCAACCAGCGACATCGAACTCCAGCGGGTCGAGGGCGTACACGGTCCCAGGCGCCTGGTCGTACTGCTCGTCACCGGCTAGCGCTAGACCTCGGGCGGTGCACTACGTACCCATCCGCCGCCCGAGGTGTCGCCTGTTACGGGTGGGTCTCCTCGCCGGTCACTTCGAAGTTCTCGTCGACCTCGACGGTCACCTCGGGCCCGTCCGCCGTTTCCAGGTGGGCCTCGTACACGCCGTCGGAGTCGGTCTCCAAGCGCACCACTGTGGCGTCGGGGTATTCAGCCAGAGCCGCAGCCTCGACCTGAGCTGCGATGTCCCCGGTCAACGGTTCCTCGCCGGCGTGCCCGCCGCCGCCCTCATCGGTTGCCGTCGGTGTCGGCATCCGCCGCGGTGGCGCGGCCACCCGGCGTTCATTCCGGCTGACCGATCCTTTCTCGGTCGCGCGCAGCTCGTCAATGTAGAGGCCCGACCGTTCGGCGATGTCCGACCAATCGATCTCCTGCTCATCGGACCGGACCTTGCACCAGCGGGGCTCAGGACTCGGCTCTGATAGCTGCGAGTCACCATGATGACTCGGCAAACCCGGTGCGGCCCGATGCCGGCCTCGGCCAGGCAGCCGGACGTGGTCGGGTCACGGCTTGCCCGAGCTGTCTACTGTGGATTGTCCG
>JACCUM010000265.1 GCA_013811805.1 Geodermatophilaceae bacterium
GCGGCCACCGGCCGGCCGGTCTCGCTGACGCCGGGCCGCCAACCGGACCCGACGCAGCGATGACCGGCACCATCGCGACGCTGGTCGTGGACGCCCCCGGGCAGGCGCGGCTCGACGAGCAGCCCGAGCCCGCCTTGGCCGAGGGACGATTTCGCGCCGAGACGCTCTACACCGGGCTGTCGGCCGGCACCGAGCTCACCTGGTTTCGCGGGACCAACCCGGCCCTTCACTCGAGCTGGGACGCCGAGCTCGGCCTGTTCGACCGGACCAGATCATCGGCCGGCTACCCGGTACGGCGGCTCGGCTACATGGAGGTCGCCAGGGTCACCGACTCCAAGACAGCGGCGGTGCCCAGCGGTGGACTCGTCGCCATGGCGTACGGTCACAAGACCGTTCACCATGGCGATCCGATCAACGAACACGTCGTGCCACTCCCGGACGATCTCGACCCGGTGCTCGGCGTCTACGTGGCCCACCTCGGCCCGATCTGCGCCAACGGCATCCTGCATGCCGCACCGGAAACCGTGAACGCGGACCTGGGTGACGGCGTACGTGGCCGGCTGGTGCTCGTCACCGGCGGTGGTCTGATCGGCCTGCTGACCGGGTTGTTCGCAGCTCGGCACGGTGCGGCCGACGTGGTGGTCACCGACCCCACTCCACAGCGCCGAGCCGCCGCTGAACGGCTCGGGCTGTTCGCCGTCGATGAAACCGAGGACCTGCCAAGCACTCTCAAGCAGCGATGGCGACATGGAGCCGCCGACCGCGGCGCCGATATCGTCTTCCAGTGCCGAGGTCGAGGGGAGAGCCTGGCGCTGGCACTGCGGGCTCTGCGCCCGCAAGGTGTCGTGGTCGACCTGGCCTTCTACACCGACGGGGCTGACGCCGTCCGGCTCGGCCAGGAGTTCCACCACAACGGACTCACGTTGCGCTGCGCCCAGATCGGGCGGGTTCCCCGGGGACAGTCGGGCCACTGGGACCGGCGCCGGCTGTCCCTGGAGACCATTTCGCTCCTGCGCGAGCAGGGCGGGGCAATCCGGCAGCATCTGATCTCCGACGTCGTCCCGCTGGCCTCGGCGCCGCAACTGTTAGCGGATCTGAGTGAGCGCCGCCGCCATGTCCTGTCCGCCGTCTTCGAGACCGACGTCGCGCGGCGGAGATGACCAGTCGGCGCGGGTGAGAACGTCGAAGTAGAGCGATTCGTACTCGGCTGCCATCGCGTCCGGCGAGAACCGTTGCCGGGCAATGGTTTGGCAGGCGCCCGGATCCAATTCCCCGATCCGGTCCAGGTACCCGGCCAGCTCGGTCTCGGACTGGGCTACCCACCCGGTAACACCGTGTTGGACCAGTGACGGAAATACCCCACGAGCCAGCCCCACCACCGGTGTACCGGCGCTGAGTGCCTCGGCCATCGCCGTACCCCCGGGCTCCTCCCACTGCAGCGGGAACAGCACGGCTCGCGCTCGGCGGATCAGGTCGTCCTTGGCCGCTCCGCTCACGCTGCCGATCCAGCGGATCTGGTCCCCGTCCAGATGCGGCTCGATCTCGTCGAGGAAATACCGGACGTCGGGGTATCCGCGCACCGGCGAGTTCGGGTCGGCCAGCGCCGCTTCCAGCGTTCGGGGGTCGGGCTGGCCACCGACCGGCCCGGCGAGCACCAGCCGAAGTCCTCGGTCCAGACACAACCGGATGGCCACCTCGCAGCCCTTGAGCGCGGTGATCCGGCCCAACACCAGGACGTGGTCCTCGCGGTCGCCGATGTCGGCGGGAGGCCGGTCGGTCTGCGGAACGGCGAGCGGGACGTACCCGATCGTCTGTGCGGCCAGATTGTCTGGCGCCCGGTCGATCTGGGACTGCGAGACACCCGCGAAGAAGACCCGTCCGCGGCCGTCGAAGCTGCGATAGAAGTCCGGGTGCTTGTGCAGGTCCCAGTGCAGGGTCTGCAGGACCGGAGGACCGCCGGCGAGCAGTCCGAGCATGGCCGGTCCGGCGACCTCCATGTGGTCGTGGATCAGATCGAAAGGCTCTCCATCGTCCTGAGCCGCGCGCACCGCCTCGACGACCGCCTGCA
>JACCUM010000271.1 GCA_013811805.1 Geodermatophilaceae bacterium
GACGGCGGGCTCGTCGTAGTGCACGTACAAGTGGTCGGCCAGTTCGGCGAGCTCTAGCCCGACCTGCTCGGCCAGCAGCCGGCCGATCTCGGTGACCGCGGCATGGAAACGGTTGACCTCGGCGTAGACCTCCACCCGGTTGCAGCTGGACAGCAGCAGGGCCTCACTGACCGGCTCGGCGGCCTGAACCGCACGTAGCAGACCGGCCACACCTTCTCGGGGGACGGTGGCCCGCTCGACGATGTGCAGCGGTGCACTGCGGTGCGAGACACCGACGACCAACAAAGACATGGCGCTAGCCCACCGACTCCACGAGACCGTCACCCGGGCCGCGGCTCTTGCGGTGCTCGTGGAAGGAAAGGATCTGCAGCTCGGCGGCGAGGTCGACCTTTCGAACATCGACGTTGTCAGGGACGGCGAGCACCGACGGCGCGAAGTTCAGGATGCTGGTGACTCCGGCGTCCACGAGCCGGTCGCAGACGGTCTGGGCCGCCTCTGCCGGGGTAGCGATGACGCCGATCGACACGCCATTGGCTTCCACGACGGACTCCAGCTCGGAGATGTCGCTGATCTTGCTGTCGGCGATCGGGTCGCCGACACGGCCCGGATCGACATCGAAATAGCCGACGAAGGTGAAACCGCGCGAGGAGAACCCGGGATATCCGGCGAGGGCGTGACCCAGGTTCCCGACCCCGACCAGCACGCAGGTACGCCGTTGAGTCAAGCCCAGCGAACTGGCGATCTTCTCCCGCAGCAGCGTGACGTCGTAGCCCACCCCGCGGGTGCCGATCGAACCGAGATAGGACAGGTCCTTGCGCAACTTCGCGGAGTTGACCCCGGCGATGGCGGCGAGTTCCTCCGAGGACACTATGACCGTGCTGGCGTCGACCAGACCGGTCAAAACTCGCAAGTAGACGGCCAGACGGGCCACAGTCGCCTCGGGAATCTCCCCGGGCCGACGCTCACTCACGGAGACTCCTGTGTTAGTGGGCGGATCGGACCACCCACGGTAACCGCTTGTGAACGTAAGAACAAAGTCGAGACTTGAGCGTGGTCAACGCAAGGCGGTCCGGAGTCGAGCCGCCTCCACCTGGAAACAGCCGTGCTCCTGACCGTCCACCAGGATCACCGGAACCCGGTCTCCGTAGTCGGCGCGCAGGCCCGGATCGGTGTCGACGTCGATCTCCTCGATCTCGACCGAGAACTCCGCGCAGATCCGCAGCAGGTCGGCCCGGGCAACGTCACACAGATGACAGTTCGTCCGAGAGTAGAGCCGTACCCGCGGATAGCCTCGGTCGCCGAGCGTGGCCACGATCGGAGGCACTCAGGCCGACGTGATCGGCGCGGGTCGGATGTCGGCAAAGCCGAGTTCTCGCAACCGCGCCTTACTGACCTTGCCGGTGATCGAGTGCGGCAGATCGTCCACGATCTCGACCGAGGTCGGGCACTTGAACCTGGCCAGCTGGGTGGCCGCGAACTGGCGAACCTCGCCCTCGGTCAGCTCGGCACCTTCGGAGAGCACCACGATCGCTCGGACTTCTTCTCCGGTCACCGGATTCTGCACGCCCAGGACGGCCGCCTCCTCGATCTGCCGATGGCCGGCCAGCACGAGTTCGACCTCGCGAGGGTAGACATTGAAGCCGTTGACCAGGATCAGATCGCGGCGGCGGTCGACCAGATGCAGGTCGCCGTCGGCGTCGCGGTAGGCCACGTCGCCGGTCGGGAACCAGCCGTCGGTCTCCGGTCCTCCTGAAGCGTCGGGCCAGTAACCGAGAAAGAGGTTGTCGCCGCGGACGATGATCTCGCCGGTCGCGCCGTCTTCGGCCTCGGGGTCGTCGAAGGGATCGTCCGGGTCTTCGGCCTCGACGGTCGGATCGCCGGCGGGTTGGCGGTATTCATCGCCGAGCCGCAGTCCCACGCCGGGAATGGCTTGACCGATCGAACCGGCCTTGATCCGTCCGGTGGACAGGCTCGAGGTCAGCACTGGAGCGGTCTCGGTCAAGCCGTAACCCTCATGCACCGGCACACCCAGCTCGCGCATCGCTTCCAGCGCATCCGCCGGCAGCGGGGCCGCCCCGGAGGTGGCCAGCCGTACGTCGGTGAAAGCTCGAGCCAGCTGTCCGCGATCGGCCTGAGCCAGCCAGGACACGTACATCGGTGGGGCACCTGGGACGTTGGTCACGCGCTGATCGGCCATGACCGAGAGACTCCCCGCTACGTCGAAGCGCTCCAAGAGGGCCCCGGTGGCACCAGTGCGTGCCAGCATCCCGAGGGCGGCATTCAGGCCATAGACATGGAAAAGCGGAAGGGCAAGGAGTACGACGTCGGCCCCCGTCATCGGTACGGGCCGCAGCATCGCGCATTGGTCAAGGTTGGCCAACAGGGCGCGATGCGGGAGCATCGCCCCCTTCGGCGCACCGGTGGTGCCGCTGGTGTACATCAGCACCGCGAGGTCCTGGCCGCCACCCACCGGCTCGAACTCGACACCCGTTCTCCGGTCGTGGCCGGGGAGGTCGACGAGCACGTCCATCTCCTCTGGGTACCCGAGGTGCTCCAGGCCGACCGGCTCCGGCAGGTCGGGTGCGGCGATCATCAGCCGGGCCCCGGAGTCGGAGAGAATGTGGCCGAGCTCCCGAGCGGTGTATGCGGGGTTGACCGGTACGACGACCAACCCCGCGCGCAGGATCGCAAAGTAGGCCACCGGGAAGTGCAGTGTGTTGGGCATCCGTAGCGCCACGCGGTCACCGAAGCGCAACCCACGTTCGACCAGGGCGCCTGCAACCGCGTCCACCTGATCGTCCAGCTCGGCCCAGGTGAGGCTGCCAGCCTGCCCCACGTTCCGCCGGCTGGTCGGGTCGGCCACCAAGGCCAGTCGTTGCGGCTCTCGGCGGGCGGCTGCGCGTACGAGGTCGGCGACGTTGTTCCGGGACTCGGGCATCAGCGCTTCGTCCTCCCTGGCCGACGATGTCGCCCCGCGGACCCACGATGACCACGGTCGGGTAACCCTAGGCCGCGACGCATGGTGACCGCGGGTGCGACGAGCGTGATCTCGAATCGGCGACAATTTATGGCACCAGCCCGAACGGTGAGTACGTTTCCTACGCGGCGGGAAGCCGCGCCTGATCCGGGCCCGCCGGCTCGATGTGATGAGGAGGCTTGGCCATTGACGCGGGAAGGCACCACAATGGCCCCGCCCAGCTGACGACCCAGGCCAGGGACGTGGCGCCGGACGACGAATGCCCACCGGCCGAACCCGGTGCTGTCTGGGCCCTGGTCCAGCAGGTGCAGGAGGGTAACGCCGAGGCGTTCGGACTCATCTATGACGCCTATGTCGACATGGTGTTCCGCTACATCTTCTTCCGCGTTCACGACAGGTACCTTGCCGAGGATTTCGCGAGTGAGACGTTCACTCGTGCCCTGCGTCGGATCGACAGTGTCAGCTTCCAGGGCCGTGACGTCGGCGCGTGGCTGATCACGATCGCACGCAACATCATCCGCGATCACATCAAGTCGAGCCGGTACAAACTCGAGGTAACTGCAGCCGACCTGCGCGATGCGGACCAGGTCACCGAGGGCCCTGAAGACTCGGTCATCGCCGATCTGACCCATGCTGAGTTGCTCATGTGCGTCAAGCAGCTCAGCCCGGAACAGCAGGAGTGCATCGTGTTGCGCTTCCTGCAGGGCCTCTCGGTCAGTGAGACGGCGCTGGCGATGGATCGCAATGACGGGGCGATCAAGGCCCTGCAGCATCGAGCCGTTCGGCGGCTGGCCAAACTGCTTCCCGAGGGGCTGCGCTGACCATGAGTGGCTTGCTCGGATTCCGGAATATCTGCCAAGACCCCGTAACGACCAGCAGGACAGTGTCGTTGTACAGGCAAGAATCGGGGGGAGGTGGATCGACATGCCGTTGTCGGAGTCGCCGTTGTCAGCCGCGCCGCTGTCGGGTGTAGAGCGTTTCGCTGAGCACGTGGACGGCCACCACCCCTCCCAGCGGCCAGCAAGCGGCGAGACAGCTGACCTCCTTGCCCTCGTGTCAGCCCTGCGCACTCTGGACTTCGACGTCAGGCCGAGTGAGCTGACCCGGATTCGGCAGCGTCAGCGCTTGGTGGCCATGGCTGCCGTCCGTCCCAGCTCGGTCGCCACGCCGGCCGATTCAGGACGACACCGAGCCCGGCACGCCGCCCAGGTCAGCGGTTGGGCCGGGCCATTGGCGAGGCTGGCGCGGCTCACCCCGCGTCGTCGTCTGCTCACCGGACTGGCCGGACTCAGCGTCCTGGTCGCCGCCTTGGGCGTGCTCGCCCTGTTCGCGCAGAACGCGATACCCGGCGACACGCTGTACGCCCTCAAACGCGGCACCGAGCAGGCCCGACTGGTCCTTGCCGGAAGTGAGCAGGAGGAGGGCCGGGTTCTGCTCAGCTTGGCGAGCACGCGGATGGAGGAGATCGTCCACCTCCTGGACGAACCCGCCGCCATGAGTGTCGCCGGCTCCGGCGTGCAAGCTGCGGACGGCGGCGGCGCTGCGATCGCGGGCCTGCTGATCGCCACCATGGAAACGATGGACGCGCAGACCGCCGGCGGCACGACTGCACTGACCACGGCGGCCGTGGACCATGCCGATCTTCCGACGCTCCAGTTCATCGGTCAGTGGGGAGTCGACCAGTTCACCACCCTCGACCGGATGTCCGAGCGGATGCCCGAAGAGGCCCGCCCCCGGGCCGGTGAATCCAAGGACTTGTTGCGGCGAGTCGTGCAGCGGCTGGAAATCCTTGCCGAGTCCATCAGTTGTGAGTGCTCGGAAACGGCGAGTTTGGATGATCTCGGCCCGTTGCCCTGTGCGACGTGCACTGAATCAGAGGACACCGGCTCACCTTCGGCCACGAGGCCCACCAGCGGTTCCGGAGGTGCAAGCACACCGAGCACCTCAGGCGCCTCGACCACTCCCGCTGTTCCGCCGGACACGTCGACCCGGGAAACCGACCCACCGGTTACGCCGGCTCCCGAGCCAGCCCCGGGGCCCCAGCCGGGCCCCAGTCCCAGTCCCGGCCCCGGGCCTGACCCGCGCCCGAGCCCGAGCCCGAACCCCTTGCCGATCCCGATCCCAGTCCCCATTCCAATCCCACTGCCGCCCGAGCCCTCGGAACCCGGAATTCCGCCGGACCCGGTACCACCTCCGGAGTCCGGGCCGGACGAGGGTGACCCGTGCGTGCTCATCGGTTTCCTGGGGATCGAGATTCCCGGCATCATCATCGGCGGAGTCTGCGTCGGTCTGGGCGGCTGAGCCACGCGCACAGTGCCAGCAGTGCTTGCCCTAGCCAGGTGAACAGCAAGGTGAGCCGGCCGCACGGATAGGCTGACGACGATGCCCCGACTGCCCTGGGTAGGCCGCCGAGACGTCGGCGAGGAACGTGCTGAGCTGGCTGGCTACGCGGCCGCCGCAGCTGCCGAAGTCGAGGCCGCACTCGATGTGCCCGCCGATCTCACGGGAGCGGCGTTCTTCGATGTGGACAACACAATGATGATGGGCGCGTCCATCTACCACTTCGCCAAGGGTTTGGCCGCCCGCAAATACTTCACCAGCCGCGACGTGGCCGTCTTCGTCTGGCAACAGGCGAAGTTCCGGATCGCCGGTACCGAGAATCCCGACGACCTACGCGCCGTCCGGGACAACGCGCTGGCCTTTGTGGCCGGTCGTACGGTCGAGGAGATCGTGAGTGCCGGTGAGGAGATCTACGACGAGTCGATGGCTGACCGGATCTGGACCGGCACCCGGGCGCTGGCCCAACAGCATCTCGACGTCGGACAGCGGGTCTGGCTGATCACGGCGACACCCATCGAGTTGGGCTCGCTGATCGCGCATCGGCTCGGACTCACCGGCGCGCTGGGAACCGTGTCGGAGATCGAGGACGGCGTCTACACCGGCCGGCTGGTCGGCGAGCCGATGCATGGTGAGGCCAAGGCGGTGGCGGTCCGCGCGCTGGCCGAACGTGAGGGGCTGGATCTGGCGCGCTGCGCCGCCTATAGCGATTCGGCGAACGACGTACCGATGCTCTCGATGGTCGGCCGCCCGGTGGCGGTGAATCCTGACTCCGAACTCAAGGCGATCGCCAGGGCGCGGGGTTGGGAGATCCGGGACTTCCGGACCGGCCGCAAGGCCGCGCAGGTGGGCCTCCCGAGCGCCCTGGCAGCCGGCGCGCTGGCCGGAGCCATCGCCGGAGCGCTCGCCGTACGGCGCCGTTATCGCTACTGAGAACCGCAGCAGTGAGACGCTTGCTTGCCGAGGACGCCGACGTCCGGCCAGCCGCAGAGTTCGCGTTACCCAGTCATGGGGCGGGCGGGCTCCGCCCGGGGGTGGACCTCGAGGACCGAGACGGCATGGCTGAATTGCTGCAGGACAGCACCGGAGCATGAGGTAGGCGTTCGTGAGGCCGGATGCTGCTGCCTGATGTGAATGTCTGCATCAACGCGATGCGGCGCGACGCCGAGCATCATGCGCCGTTGTCGCAGTGGCTGAGCGCCCGACTGACTGGCGAGGAGCCCGTGGGTATATCCGAACTGGTGCTGTCCAGCCTGGTCCGGATCACGACGAATCATCGAGTCTTCGGACAACCGTCGACTCCGGAACAGGCGATGGACTTCTGCGCCGCACTGCGCGCAGCGCCCTCAGCCGTTGCGGTTCGAGCGGGACCCCGGCACTGGTCCATCTTCGAGCGCCTCATGACCCAGACTCGGGCGCGTGCCAACGACGTACCAGACGCCTATCTGGCCGCCTTGGCCTTGGAACAAGGAGCAACCTGGGTCACCCGCGACCGAGGGTTCGCCCGCTTTCCCGGCCTGCGGGTACAGGATCCGCTCGGCGCAGGACCGGTCGAGAACGGCGCGACCAGGAGGAACCGGGACTAGGAGAAGACCGAGCCACGTTGCATCAGCAGGCTGTAGAGCGACTGCTGGATGGTTTCGCGGACCTCGTCGGTCAGGTTGAAGACCAGCATCGGGTCGTCGGCCGCGGTGGCGCCGAGGTGGGCGGTGGGAATCGGGTCGCCGAACTCGATCAGCCACTTGGACGGCAGCGGGATCAGCCCCAGCGGGCCCAGCAGCGGGAACGTCGGGGTCACCGGAATGTAGGGAACCCCCAGTATGCGGGCCAGCGCCTTGAGGTTGCCGATCATCGGGTAGATCTCCTCGGCACCGACGATCGAACACGGAATGATCGGAACGCCGGTGCGGATAGCCGCACTCACGAACCCACCGCGACCGAAGCGCTGCAGCTTGTACCGGTCGGCGAACGGCTTGCCGACGCCCTTGAACCCCTCCGGGTAGACCCCGACCAGCTCACCGCTGCGCAGCAGGCGTTCGGCATCAGCATTGCAGGCCAAAGTGTTCCCGGTCTTGCGGGCGATCGACCCGACCAGCGGCAGCGTGAAGACCAGGTCCGCTCCGAGCAGCCGCAGCCGCCGACTCGCGGGGTGGTCGTCGTGCACCGCCAAGGCCGTCATCAGCCCGTCCATCGGAACAGTCCCCGAGTGGTTGGCCACTACCAGGGCACCGCCGGTGTCGGGAATGTTGTGCATCCCGAACGTCTCGACCCGGAACCACGACTTGTAGAGCGGCCGTATCGCAGGGAGATAGACATGATCGGTGAAGTCCTCGTCGAAGCCGAACTCGTCGACCTCGTAGTCGCCGGTCAGTCGACGTCGCAGGAAAGCCAGCGCCTGGGCCAGCCGCTGATCCCCGTCCGCTTGCGCAGTCGAGGCCTCGGGGCCGGGCGCCGCCTGCGGCTCCGCTCTCGGCTCCGCTTCCGGCTCCGCTGCCACGTGCGGCAACGGGATGATCTGAGCTTCACGCATCGACCGGCTCCCGGATCCGGTTCAGCGTGGCGGCTCGAAGCAGCCTGCGCTCGATCGCGCGAATCCGACCCGGGTCGATCACCGGCCGTAGCTGGGCACAGAAGTCCGCGAAGGCTTCCGCCGTCGTGAAGCGCGGCCGGTACCCGAAGTCGTCGATCAGCCTCGTGGTGTCGACGACCCGGCCGAAGTTCAAGAACCGCAACTGTTCCGGAGAGAAGTCGGCGATCCCGGTCTGGCGCAGGAGACCGCCCAGCGATCCGACGAATGGCGCAGGCACCGACACCGGAAACTGACCTGCGCGCCGAATCGCTTGGGACAGAAGGAGGACTCCTTCCCCACCGACGTTGACGGTGCCGTTGTAGCTGCCCACGGTGGCCAAGCGGAGGACCTCCAGGGCGTCCCGTTCGTGCAGCATCTGAACCCGCGCATCGAACCCCAGAACCGTTGGCACCAAAGGCATCGAGAAGTATCTCGTGAGCATCGAGTCGATGGTGGGCCCGATGAAGTTGGTGAAGCGCAACACGGCCATGGACACGTCTGGACGCCGACGGGAAAACCCTCGTACGTAGCCCTCGATCTCGACGGAATCCTTGGCATAGCCCGAGGACCGCACAGCCCGGGCGTTCATGTCCTCGGTGAACAGCGCTGGGTCACGTGAACTCGAGCCGTACACCGTCGTCGTGGACTTGACCACCAAGCGACGTACCGTGTCGGCCTTCTGGCAGGCGGCCAGCAACTGCATCGTGCCGATCACGTTGAGCTCTTTCATCGACGTCCGCCCACCGGCCCCACCGGGGGCGGTGCCGATGTTCATGTGCACGACCGTGTCGACCTCGGCCGAACTGATCACCTTGGCAATGAGCGGATTTCGGATGTCGGCCCGTACGAACTCCACCCGGCTCGACGACGGCGGCAACTCCGATGAGGGTGGGACCGAGTCGAGCCCGATGACTCGCTCGATCCTTGGGTCAGTGGCCAGCGCCGCGGCCAGCTGGCCACCGAGGAAACGACTCACGCCGGTGACGAGCACGACCTTCGGTGCCACGGTGGAGCCCGCCGGTGGGGTGGCTACTTCTTGTTCCGACGCTGTACGCGCGTCTTCTTCAGCAATTTGCGGTGTTTTTTCTTGGCCATGCGCTTGCGGCGCTTCTTGATGACCGAACCCATTGGTGCAACCTCATACTTTCCTCGATTGGCGAACTACCGCTGAGGGTACCGGTCGGTGAAACTGGCTCGCTGCGAAAGACTGGGCGGATGGAAGAACTGATCATTGTCCGCGGGACGGCTACCCGGACGTGTGCCGCCGATCGCGGAGTTCTCGTCGTCACGGCCAGGGTCAAACAACCGAGCGCCGCTGAGTCGGAGCGCGCCTTGGCCGAACTGACCACCAGGACCGACGAGGTCCTGGATCGCTTTGTCTCGATCATCTCCGGCACTTCTACAGTTGCGCTTTCGATCCGGCCGAACTCCTACTGGCATTCGGAGTCCGGTCGTACCGTGATCGACGGACACGTCGGCGAGCGGGGCGTACGAATCACGATCGTGGACCCGGCTCAGGCCGGGTCACTGATCCGAGCGCTCTACGACGCGGCGTCGGTGGAAGTGAGCGGCCCGGATTGGGAACTTGTCGACGACAACCCGGTGCATGCCCAGATCCGACGCGAGGCCGCCCGGGACGCGCGGCAGCGGGCCGAGCAGTACGCCGACGGGCTCGGGCTCTCGGTTGGTGGGGTCGCCTTCGTCCGCGAGCCGGGGATCCGGACCGAGCCGCCGGGACTGGCCAGATCCTTGAGTTTTCAAGCCGACGCCGAACTGGCCTCCGAACCGACGATCGAGCTCAGCGCGGCCGAGATCCGGCTCAGCGCGAGCGTGGAGGTCGGCTTTCGGATCGAGCCCGGCCGCTGACCGAAATCCCACTTGACCTCACGTCCACGTGAGCTTCTAGCCTGACCACATGACCGTCTCGAACCTCTCGACCCCGTGGCAAGGCAACCGCAGATGAGTTCAGCAGCGCGATCATCGGCGCCCGCGATCGTGGCGGAGGGGCTGTCCAAAATCTACAAGTCACGCTCCGGAGAGGTCCGTGCGTTGGACGGGCTCGATCTGGAGGTCGAGGAAGGCACGGTTCTCGCACTGCTCGGTCCCAACGGGGCGGGAAAGACGACCACCGTCCGGATCCTGGCGACCCTGCTGCGGCCCGACGCCGGGCGGGCCACGGTGCTGGGCCTCGATGTCGTCACCGACGCTCAGCGGTTGCGACGCAGGATCGGGTTGTCCGGCCAGTACGCCGCCGTGGACGAGAACCTCACCGGCCGCGAGAACCTCTGGATGTTCGGCCGGCTCTACCAGATCGCCAGCCCGACCGCACGGGCTCGGGCCGACGAACTGCTCGATCAATTCGACCTGAGCGAAGCCGGCGACCGGCCGGCGAAGACGTACTCCGGCGGTATGCGCCGGCGCCTCGACCTTGCCTCGGCGCTGATCGGCCATCCTCGACTGCTCTTCCTCGACGAGCCGACAACGGGGCTGGACCCGCGCAGCCGGATCGGCATGTGGGACGTGATCCGCGGCCTCGTGCGGCAGGGGACCACTCTGCTGCTGACGACTCAGTACCTCGAAGAGGCCGATGCCCTGGCAAACACCATCGCCGTCGTGGACGCGGGCAAGATCATCGCCCGCGGGACCGCCGACGAACTCAAGTCGACCGTCGGCGGGGAGCGCGTCGAGGTCGTCGTCCATGACCCCGCCCAACTCGGGGCGGCACTGAGGGTGGTATCCGA
The DNA here is from genome assembly GCA_013811805.1 of Geodermatophilaceae bacterium. GTDB lineage: Bacteria > Actinomycetota > Actinomycetes > Mycobacteriales > Geodermatophilaceae > JACCQS01. Next base: position 10,625 of record JACCUM010000271.1, read on the forward strand.
CTGTTGCCTGGCCGAGGCAGCGGTGGATGAACACACCAGGCGGCTGACGGCTCCGGCAGCCGGTGGTGCCACTCAGTTGGTCAACGTCATCCGCGCGCTTGACGAGGCCGGAATCGCGATCGACGATGTCGGGCTCCGACGGCCGACCCTCGACGATGTGTTCCTGAGCCTCACCGGGCATGCCGCAGAGCAGCCGGATGCCATCGCCGCGACACCTGTTGCAGCAGGGAGGACCGCATGAGTACGGCGAGCACAGTCGACTCGACCGTCGAGGGCGAGTCGGACGGCGGCTCGGCGCTATCCGACGCGCTGGTCGTGACCTGGCGCAACCTGAAACGAATTCCGCGGATCCCCGAACTCGCCATCTTCGCGATCTTGCAGTCGGTGATGTTCGTGCTGCTCTTCGCCTTTGTCTTCGGTGGGGCGATCCCGCTACCGGGCGGCGGCTCGTATCGAGAGTTCCTGATGCCGGGCATCTTCGCCCAGACTCTCGCCTTCGCCGCCGCGACGACGGCAATCGGCATGGTCGACGACATGGCCAGGGGCCTGATCGACCGGTTCCGGTCGCTGCCGATGTCGCGGTCGGCGTTCCTGACCGGCCGTACGGTCTCCGACGTCGTGTACAACCTCGGCATCCTCATCGTCCTGATGCTCTCCGGCCTTGCCGTCGGGTGGCGGGTGCACGAAGGGGTCGCCCGGTTCCTGGCCGGCGTCGGGCTGGCCCTGTTGTTCGCCTATGCGATGTCTTGGGTCGGTGTCTGGCTCGGCCTGCTCGTCCCGACCGTGGAGGTGGGACAGCAGGTGGCCTTCACCGCCATCTTCCCGCTGACCTTCCTGTCCAATGCTTTCGTTCCGCTGCAGACGCTGCCCGGCTGGCTGCAGCCGGTCGCGGACTGGAACCCGGTCAGCGCCATCACCGCCGCAATGCGGGAACTCTGGGGAAACCCGAATCCTTTCGCCACCAACAGCTTCCCGTCCGAGCATCCGATCATCCTGACCCTGATCTGGACGGCGTTGTTCATCGCTGTCTTCGCCCCGCTGGGCGTACGGCGATACCGGGCTACCTCCCGCTGAACCGACCCGGACGACTCTGGGTGCGTCAGCCGGAAGGCGTCAGGCGGTGTCGTTGAAGGCGTCCCGCAGGTAGGCGTGCACGGCGGACTCGGGAACGCGGAAGGATCGCCCGACCCGCACGCCGGCCAATTCTCCGGAGTGCAGCAGCCGGTAGACGGTCATCTTCGACACCCGCATGAGGCTCGCCACCTCGGCGACGGTCAGGAACGCGACCGAGGACAAGCCGCCGAAGGCGTTCTCACCGATCGTGCGTGGTTCCTCGTCATTCTGGCGATCCCCACGACGGGCGGGCTCAGTCGAGCGGCGCGGAGCTGCGGAATCACCGGAGCCGCTGCGTGCGCGACCTCCGGCCGAACCCGATCCGGGTTGAGACGCCATAGTGTTTGTTCACCGAACCTTCGCCCACGTGTCGGGCGGCCGGCTTCCCCTCCGGCTGACGCGCACGTGCTGGCGTGACACTAGCGGTACGCATGTGACAGAAGCGATAGTTGTGGGCAACCGAAACCAAGATGACCTGCGCGTGATCCGCTGGTCCGACGTGCCGGCGATCAGTCTTCGACCTTGCCCAGTTCCACCGAGCGGTCCCGAGCGGCCTCGATGGCAGCCAGCAGAGCGGCCCGTACGCCATGCCGTTCGAGTTCCCGAATGGCCATGATCGTGGTCCCGCCGGGTGAGGTGACCGCCTCCCGTAGCTGTACCGGATGCTCGCCGGTGTCCCGCAGCATGGTGGCCGAGCCCAGAGCCGTCTGCACGATCAGCTCAGCGGCTACCGCACGCGGCAGGCCGAGCAGGATCCCGGCGTCGATCATCGCCTCCACCAAGAAGAAGAAGTACGCGGGTCCACTGCCCGACAGGGCGGTCACGGCGTCGAGCTGGGACTCCGGAACCCGGATCACCCGCCCGACACTGGCCAGCACGCGCTCTGCGGCGACGAGATGCTCCTCGGTGGCGTGCGCGCCGGCACTGATCGCGGTCATCGCCTGATCGACCAGCGCTGGGGTGTTCGGCATCGTCCGCACGACCGGGGTCGCGGGTGCCAGCCCGGCCTCGATCCGCTTGGTGGTGATGCCGGCCGCGACGGAGATGACGAGCTGACCCTCGGCGTGTGGGGCGATCTCGTTGAGCAGGGCCGCGATGTCCTGCGGCTTGACCGCGATCAACAGGACACTGCTCGCCCGTACGGCGTCCTCGACCGGCAGGGCCTGGACGTCGTAGGTCGCCGCGAGGTACGCCGCGCGCTCTGGGTTGTGCTCGCTGATCACGATCGAGTCGACCGCACGCGGTCCGCGCAGCAGGCCCGACAGCAGCGCTTCACCGATCTTGCCGCCGCCCAGGATGGCCAGTCGCCGCATCGGATCAGCCCTTCGTCGCGACGGCGCGCAGGAAGAAGCTGACGTTCGCCGGCCGCTCGGCCAGCCGGCGCATCAGGTAGCCGTACCACTCCTGGCCGAACGGTACGTACACCCGGACGGTGTGGCCGAGTTCGACCAGTCGCTTCTGTTCGGTCGGCCGGGTGCCGTAGAGCATCTGGTACTCCCAGGACTCCGGCATCCGGCCGTACCGTGCGGCGCGTTCCCCGGCGATGGCGATCAGCCGTGGATCGTGGGTGGCGATCATCGGGCGTCCCTTTCCGGCCATCAGCACGTTGAGGCAGCGCACGTAGGACAGGTCCACCTCGTGTTTGTCCTGATACGCGGCCTCCTCGGGCTCGGCGTACGCGCCCTTGCACAGCCGAACCCGCGAGCCCTGGCTGGTCAGCGCCGCACAATCGGCTTCGGTACGCCGCAGGTAGGACTGCACCACCGCGCCGGTCTGCGGGAAGTCCTTGCGCAACGTGTGCAGGATGCCCAGCGTGGAGTCGGTGGTGGTGTGGTCCTCCATGTCCAGGGTGACCGTGGTCCCGGCGCGGTCGGCCGCGGCGCAGACCTCCCGAGCCCGCTCGAGGGCAAAGGCTGCATCGACGCTCTGGCCGATCGCCGACAGCTTGATGCTGACCTCGGCGGCCGGGGTCAGGTGCTCGGCGGCCAGCCGTTCGAGCAGGCCGATGTAGGTCTCGGTAGCCGCTACCGCCTGGGCCAGGTCGGTGGTGTCCTCGCCGAGATGATCGAGGCTGGCCGACAGGCCCTGCTCGGCCAATCCACGAGCCGCCCGTACGGCGTCCTCGATTCCCTCACCGGCCACGAACCGGCTGACCACCTCGCGGCTGATCGGGGCGCCGGCGACAACGTTCTTGACGGTCTCGTTCCCCGCGGCGGCAAGGATCAACTCTCGGAGCATGGCGCGACGCTATCTCTACGGTGACTGGGTGTGTCTGATGGACCTCGCTCGTCGCGAGCGGGGTCGTGGTGGATGAGATGCAAGGCGGAGGAGGAGTGCGTACCGGGTTTGTACGTGCGGATGTAAGAGACGTCGGCGGAGCCGACCAATGACAACTGCAGCAGATCGCCGCCACGGCGACGCGCAGCAGAGCACGGGTCTGTCAGACACGCCCTAGGGGACGATCAGGGTCGCGGCGGGAAGAACCACCAGCACCGTCCCGGCGAAGACCAAGATGCAGAGCGTGGGCAAGCCGAGCGGGTTGCGACCGGTACGAGCTCGCAGCGCCCCAGCCACCGCGACCAGACCGGTCACGACAAGCGGCCCGGCGAAGGCGGCAACGTAGGGCAGCAGGTCCCACAGAGCGGAGAACGCGTACCAGGCGGCCACCCCCAGCCCGACCGCGGCCAGCAACTCCACCACCAGGATCGCCCAGCTCAGCGTCCCGGATGACAACGGGACCGCCGCGTCCTCCTCCGGGTCCTCAGGCGCAGCGGTCGCCAGGGGGGACGGCGATCGGTTGGCGTGTGCCGGTGCAAGTGTCGCGGCGGCCTCCGCCGCACGGGAACCAGTCGCTGCGCCGGCCTGCCCAGCCGAGCTCCCGGCGATCGTCGATGTCGCGGCAGCGTCCGGCGCTCCGGTGCGGAGGCCCGTCCACCCGTCGGTAGGCAGCGGGCCGGTGTCGGTGCGTGGCGGCGGCGTTGTCCGGATGGGCGCGGGCGTGGGCGGCGTCGTCGTCCGGGCGGCCGTCGGCGTTGGCGCCGGCGCGGGCGTCGGTGCCCTGCGATGAAGTGGCAGCACCGGGCCTGGTTGCGGTGCCGGTGGGGTGCCCCGACTGCTGGCCGCTGGGGGTGCGGCGGCCGACGATCGGAGGTAAGCGCTGAGCGCGCCCGAGCCGGCCGCTGAGCCAGCGGCGATGCCGTTGGTCTGCTCGGCCTCGGTACCCGCGCCTCCTACGTCGGAGTTCGGGTCAGCCTCGGCAGCGCTGTCGCTGTGGTCTCGACGGCGGCGACGTCCTCCCGCTCCGGTCGAGCTGATGCCCGCTTCACGCAGGATGTCGGCCAGCCCCCGGGCCGAGTTCGGCTCGCCCTCGCGGCTCATTACACCCCCTCCAGCCAGTCCAGCCGCCTCAGGATGACCCCTTCGCGCAACGCCCAGGGGCAGATCTGGACCACGCCGAGCCCGAGCACCTTCATCGTGACCTCGGCAACGACGGCGCCGGCGAGCAGTTGATGGGCCCGGGTGGCGCTGACGCCATCGAGTTCAGCGAGATCAGCCGAGGATATCCGCGAGATGAACCCGATCAGCTGTCCCAGGCCCTCCAGGGTGAGATGCCGTGACGCTCGGGGACCGGCTGACGACGGCGCGGCGCCGGTGAGCCGGGCCAGACTCCGGAAGGTCTTCGAGGTCGCGACAGCCCGGTCACTGAGTCCGATCGCGGTGATCTGCTTGGCCGGTTTGGCCAGTGTCCGCTCGGCGTGCTCGCGCAATCCGGTCAGAGCCTTCTTGTCCGGAGGGTCGCCCTGGAGGTATTCCCGGGCCATCCGGCCGGCACCCAATGGCACCGAGATCGCCAGTTCGGGCTCCTCGTCGACCCCGACGGCCAGCTCCAGCGAACCGCCGCCGATGTCGAGATCCAGCAGCCGGCCGGCGCTCCACCCGTACCAGCGGCGCACGGCCAGAAATGTCAGACGAGCCTCCTCGGCCCCGGTCAGGACCACCAACTCGACGCCGGTCTCGCGCTTGACGCGGGCCAGGACCGACGAGGAATTGGAGGCATCCCGAACCGCCGAGGTGGCGAAGGCGAGCAGGTCGTCGCAGCCCTGGTTGCGGGCGTCCTTCTTGGCTCGAGCCACCGCATCGATCAGGGACTGCTCGCCGGCCTTGGACAGGCTGCCGGACTTGGTCAGGTTCTCGGCCAGCCGCAGAACTGTCTTTGACGAGTGGGTGGGCGTCGGGTGTCCACCGCGATAGGCGTCCACCACCAGCAGATGGACGGTGTTGGAACCGACGTCTAGGACTCCGAGGCGCACCACCAAACTGTGTCACGGCCGTCGCAGCGGTGCCGTCCACGCACTGTACGAGCCGCGGATCGGCCGTCCTACCCTGTGGTGCATGGTCGATGACTCCCGCGCCACCGAGGTCGGACTCGACTTCGCCCGCGAGTGGGTGGAGTTCGTCGATCCGGCTGACAGCGAACACGTCGTACGCGCCGATCTCACCTGGCTGAACTCCTCCTGGACCTGCATCTACGGCCGGGGTTGTCACGGGATTCTCAGGGAACGCCCGAACGACGGGTGCTGCAGCCACGGCGCGTTCTTCACCGACGGGGACGACGTGAAACGGGTGAAGCAGTTCGTCAAGCAGCTGACCCCGAAGCACTGGCAGTACTACCTCAAGGGCCAGCAGGGCTGGACCGAGCGGGACACTGTCGGAGACGACGAGAACAGGCTGCGGACCCGCACGGTCGACGGTGCCTGCATCTTCCACAACCGGCCGGGATTTCCCGGCGGCCAAGGCTGTGCCCTGCACGCGCTGGCGCTTCAGACCGGCAAGCATCCGCTGGAGACCAAACCCGACGTCTGCTGGCAACTTCCGATCCGCCGCGAACAGGAGTGGGTGGACCGACCGGATGACACCCGGGTCCTGGTCTCCACGATCACCGAGTTCGATCGGCGCGGCTGGGGTGACGGCGGGCACGACCTGCAGTGGTGGTGTACGAGTTCCACCGATGCCCACGTGGGCCGCGTGCCCTTGTACGAGGGGTACGGGCCGGAGCTCACCGCCCTGATCGGCGAGGCTGCCTACGCCGAACTCATCCGGCTGGCCAGTGCCCGACTGGCCGCGGGCATGATCGCCCCGCACCCGGCAACGCCGAACCCCCGCTAGGCGGAGTGCCTCAGAGCGCGGCGACGCTGGAGGCCATCGCCCGTACTGCCTACCCGGCCAGCGTTGCGGGTTCTGACCGTACGTGGGCGGCGGTTTCGACAAGAATCCGGGCCCGCTCCGCGCGCACGCCGGGCCGGCTGGCGAAGGTGCGCCGATAGGCCTGGGGTGACACACCCCGGCGCCGTACGAACTGCTCGCGCATCCCAGCCGCAGTCCCGAAACCGACGGTCCGGGCGATGTGCTCGACGCTGTCGACCCCGGACTCCAGCAGATGTTCGGCCGCGGCCAGCCGTTGGGCGAGGATCCACGCGTGCGGAGTTGTACCCGTTGCGGCCCGAAAGTGCCGGGCGAAACTGCGCGGCGACATCAGCACCCGACGGGCGAGCACCGGCACCGAGAGCTCTTCGTCGAGATTGGCCCGCATCCACTGCAGCAGCCCGCGCAGTGGATCGTTCCCGGCACAGGTTGCGACCGGGGTCGCGATGAACTGAGCTTGCCCGCCGTCCCGGTGTGGCGGCACGACCATGGTGCGCGCCAGAGCATTTGCCGCCTTGGCGCCGTACTCGCGCCGGATCAGGTAGAGGCAGAGGTCGATGCCAGACGCGGTCCCAGCACCGGTGACGATCTGGCCTTCGTCGACGTAGAGGACATCGGAGTCAACGGTCACCAGCGGAAAGGACTCAGCCAGCAGCTCGGCAAACCCCCAGTGTGTGGTGGCCCGACGACCGTCGAGCAGGCCGGCGTGACCGAGCACGAAGGCGCCGCTGCAGTGCGTCGCGATGATCGCGCCACGGGCATAGGCGGTGAGCAGGGCCTCGATCACATCCGGACTGGGTGCGGCAACTGAGTCGACCGGCCCTGGGCCGCAGCCCCATGAGGGGATCTGGATGACGTCGGAGGCGGCCAGTCGGTCCAGCCCGTGCTCGACGGTGATCAGGATCCCGGTGTCCAATCGGGTCGGTCCGGGCCGCTCGGCGACCAGGGCGAAGTCAAAGGCCGGGATCCCGATGTCTCGCCGGTCATAGCCGTAGACCTCGGCCAACACGCCGATCCCGAAGCCGCCGTTACCCGGCCCCATCAGGCCGCTCACGACCGGCCGCGTCTCCATGCCTAGAGACTATGGCAGATTTCCGACGAATGGGGGCATTTCTGCCACTTTCCT
>JACCUM010000014.1 GCA_013811805.1 Geodermatophilaceae bacterium
TTCCGCAGCCCCGGCGCCGCCGAACAACTCGAAGAGGTCAACCGCGCAGTCGAGGGCGTCGGCGCCGATGTGACAAGCGCCCAGGCGGTGGGTGACAACCAGATCGTGGTCATCACCGCAGACCTCAGCGAAGAACGCAGCGGTGCAGTCGCCGAAGCGATCGCCAATTCGGTAGGGGTGAGCGCGTCCGACGTCACCAACTCCACCACCAGCGCGAGTTGGGGCCAGGACGTGACAAGCAAGGCGATCCAAGGACTGCTCGTCTTCCTCGTCCTCGTTGTGGTGTTCCTGGCTGTCCGTTTCCAATGGAAGATGGCTGTCGGCGCCATGGTCGCGATGTTCCACGACCTGCTGATCACAGCCGGGGTCTATTCGCTGGTCGGCTTCGAAGTGACCCCCGCATCGGTCATCGGGTTGCTGACCATCCTGGGGTTCTCGCTCTATGACACCGTCGTCGTCTTCGACAAGGTGGACGAGAACGCCAGGGGTCTGATCGCCAGTCAGCGCCAGACCTATTCCGAGTCGGCCAACCTCGCGATCAACCAAGTGCTCATGCGCTCGATCAACACGTCGATCTTTGCGCTGCTGCCGGTCCTCGGACTGCTGTATGCCGGACTGTTCCTGATCGGCGAGGGAACCCTGCAAGACCTCGCCCTGGTCCTCTTCGTCGGCTTGTTGGCCGGGGTCTATTCCTCGATCTTCCTGGCCGCCCCGGTGCTCTGCGACCTCAAGGAACGCGAACCCGAGTATCAGAAGCTGGCAAAGCGCCTCAATGCCAAGCGGGCCGGGGTGAGCCTGGAGGCCGGTAGCACCACCCGTGGGTCGATCGCCGACCGGGCGCTATCGCCGGTGGCAGCGGCCAGGGCCGATCGACGTCGGCGAAAAGCGCTCGCCGCGCCGACTCCAGCCGGCACCGGCACCGACTCCGGCCCCGACGTGAGTCGCGACGAGAACAGCTTCGACCCGGCCGTGATCGACGGCGAGAACGGTGCCGAGGCTGGGGGCAGGAGCGGGGGAGGGGGAACGTTGGTCGCCTCCGCCCGGCGTACGCGACCGCGCAGCACCCGAACGGCGGCCGGTACCACGGCCAAGGCCGCTGGGAGCCGAACCGCCGGGACGCGCGGGGGGTCGACCAAGCGCAACGGCTGACGTCCGGCCACGACGTTGCGACTGCGAGTGCGACGGCAGAAGGCGATTGCGCACCCGGTGGCGGCTACAGTGGGAGACAGGTCGTCCTATCGTGGCCACGGGGCGCCCGTGTGCTGAGGGAGGGCGCAGCTGTGAGCAGCGAACTCGCCCCGCCGAGCGCTCCCGCAACTCGCGCGCCCACACCGCCGGAGAACTCGGTAGCGGCCGACGCCGGATCGCCGGCTACCACAGCGATAACGGGCAAGCCCAGCGTTCGCAGCCGACTGGCCCGACGCATCATCGCCGGAGGGGGCGCGCCGGGAGTCAAGCCGGTCCTCGAACCGCTGGTGGCCAGCCATCGTCAGGCGCATGCCAAGGCCGACCTCCGTGAACTGCAGCGGGCCTATGACGCCGCCGAGCACCTGCACACCGGGCAGAAGCGCAAGAGCGGTGACGACTACATCACTCATCCGCTGGCCGTGGCCACGATCCTGGCCGAACTCGGCATGGACACGACGACGCTGATCGCAGCTCTGCTGCACGACACGATCGAGGACACGGGGTACGCGCTGGCCGACCTCGGGCGGGATTTCGGCGCCGACGTGGCGCGGCTGGTCGATGGCGTGACCAAGATCGACAAAGTCAAGATGGGCGATGCTGCCCAAGCCGAAACCATCCGCAAGATGATCATCGCGATGTCCCGGGACCCGCGGGTCCTGGTGATCAAACTGGCCGACCGGCTGCACAACATGCGCACGCTTCGATTCCTGCCACCCCACAAGCAGGAGCGCATCGCCCGGGAAACCCTGGAGATCCTTGCACCGCTTGCCCACCGCCTGGGCATGAACACCATCAAATGGGAACTCGAGGACCTGGCTTTCGCCACCCTCTATCCCAAGCGGTACGACGAGATCGTCCGGCTGGTGGCTGACCGGGCACCGTCGCGAGACACCTACCTGGCCGAAGTGTCGGCTGCCGTACGCGGTCAGCTGACCGCAACTGACATACCGGCGGTGGTGACCGGGCGACCCAAGCACTACTACTCCATCTATCAGAAGATGATCGTGCGGGGTCGGGATTTCACTGACATCTGGGATCTCGTGGGAATCCGGATCGTCGTGGACGACGTACGAGACTGCTATGCCGCTCTCGGTGTCATCCACGCGTACTGGCAGCCGGTTCCCGGGCGGTTCAAGGACTTCGTCGCGATGCCGAAGTTCAATCTCTACCAGTCGTTGCACACCACGGTGATCGGTCCACATGGCAAGCCGGTCGAGTTGCAGATCCGTACCCGTGACATGCACCGCACGGCGGAGTACGGCATCGCAGCCCACTGGAAGTACAAGGAAACCAAGGGTGGCGCGCCGGCCAAGAGCAACGACGAGATGCTCTGGCTCCGCCAGCTATTGGACTGGCAACGGGAGAACCAGGAGCCCGGCGAGTTCCTGGAGTCCCTGCGCTTCGAACTCGGTCCGCAAGAGGTATTCGTCTTCACTCCGAAGGGCGATGTGATCAGCCTTCCGGAGGGCGGTACGCCGGTGGATTTCGCCTACGCCGTGCATACCGAGGTCGGGCACAGATGCGTCGGTGCGCGAGTCAACGGCAGCTTGGTCTCGCTGGAAAGCCCGCTGTCCAACGGTGACACCGTCGAGGTCTTCACCTCCAAGTCCGAGACCGCCGGACCGTCCCAGGACTGGCTCGGGTTCGTCGGCTCCTCACGCGCCCGCACCAAGATCCGGCAGTGGTTCGCCCATGAGCGCCGGGAGGAGGCGATCGAGGCCGGAAAGGATGGGCTCAGCAATGCGATGCGCAAGCGCGGGCTTCCACTGCAGCGAGTCCTCGGTGGCGACGCGCTGTCCACTCTGGCAAAGGAACTTCACTATGCCGACGTCAGTGCGCTGTATGCGGCGGTGGGGGAGCGCAACGTCTCCGCGCAGTCGATCATCGACAAGCTCGTCGCGGGGATGGGCGGGGCCGAGGGCACGGTCGAGGACCTGGCCGAGACCACGACACCTACCCGTCCGATCCGCCGCACGACATCGGGCGAGACAGGCGTCGTCGTCCGGGGTGTCACCGATGTCTGGGTCAAGCTGGCCCGCTGCTGCACCCCGGTACCCGGCGATGACATTCTGGGCTTCCTCACCCAGGGCGGACCGGTCTCGGTGCATCGCCGGGACTGCACCAACGCTGCCGACCTCAAGACCCGGTCCGAGCGCCTGGTCGACGTCGAATGGGTGCCGCAGCCTGGCGCGATCTTCCTCGTCGCGATCCAGGTCGAGGCCTTGGACCGGCACCGGCTGCTCTCCGACATCACCAGGGTCCTGTCCGACGAGAGCGTCAACATCCTGTCCGCGTCAGTGCAGACCACCCGCGACCGGGTGGCGGTGAGCCGCTTCACCTTCGAACTCGGCGACCCCAAGCACCTGGGTGATCTGCTGCGTACCGTGCGCGGGGTCGACGGCGTGTACGACGTCTACCGCGTCACCGCCTGAGACCGGTTTCTGGGCGTCACGCCACGGGCGCTGCGACGGTCACCGCTGTCAGCGTGATGGGGATCAGGGGTGCCCCACCGCCGGCAGTCGCCTCGAAGGAGCCGTCGTTGCCGCCGGCTGCTACCGCGTCGATGACCTCGATCCCCGAGGTGATGGTGCCGACGAGGGTGTACTCGGGTGGCAGCTGGGTGTCCTGGAAGGCGATGAAGAACTGGCTGCCGATCGTCGGTGGATCTCCACCCTGGGCCATCGCGACGCTGCCCCGTGGATAGATCGCACTCGCGCCGTCCGGCGACGGCGCCAGTGCGGCCACACTGGCGGGCTCGGCGACGTAGCTGTAGCTCGGGCCACCAGAACCGGTGCCGGTCGGATCACCGCACTGCAGCACCCCGAAGACCTCGCTGTTGACCAGCCGGTGACAGGGAGAGCCGTCGAAGAAGGCGTTCTCGGCCAGGTACTTCATGCTGTTCGCAGCACACGGTGCAGCGGTCGGGTCCAGCGTCATCTGGAACGGACCCTGCGTGCTCACCACATCCAGCACGATCGGCGTGCTGCTGCCGTCCGGCTCGGGTGGAACGCCGACGTCACTGAGGTTCGGATTCTCCGGATTCCCCGGAGCGTAAGAACAGGCCGGGGTCTCCGGCTCGGTGCTGGCCTCGGGCTCCGCGATGGGGTCGGCTGCGTCGTCGTCGTCGAAAGCGCC
>JACCUM010000274.1 GCA_013811805.1 Geodermatophilaceae bacterium
GGCGAGCTGGTGGACCTCCTGATGGCTGAGGTACATCCGCTCCTTCGTTTCGACCCGAGGGAGTGAGACGCCGGCGGCGGGATTGCGTACGAGCCGGTCATCCTTCACCGCAGCAGCGAGGATCAGCGACAGGACGCGGTGCACCTTCCGCGTGGTGGCCGCAGATCTCGTTGCGGACAGTTCGGAAACCCAGGCCTGAACTGCGCTGTGATTGACGTCGGACAATCTTGTCGAGCCCCATCGCGGGCACAATGTGCGCACGCAAAATTCCGGCGTACCGCTCCCGAGTCGACGGCTTGAGGTGGGTCTGGCCGTCCAGCCATCCGTGGGCCCACGGCCCGAGGGTCAGCCGTGCAGCAGCCGGGTCGATGTACGAGCCGGTGAGCTTGGACGACTCGATCGTTGTGAGGTACCGCTCAGCGTCGATCTTGCGGTCAAAGGTCTTGGTGCGCTGCTGACCGTTCGGGCTCCGGTAGCGCGTGTACCAGCGCACCTGGCCGTTGCGTGTCCGCCTTTCGATGCTCGCCATCTGGCGCCTTCCTCAAAAGGCAATCACCTTGTTAGCCATCATTGGCCGTCGCTCTGGCGGTCGAAGTGCCTGGCGTGCTTCCGGCCGCCGTCGTCGCGGTTTGCGCACACCAGCGACCGTCAGGACGCTTCTCGCTGCTTCGCAAGCTGCCCGCTCCCGATCACGTAGTTATACGTCATCAACGAGGCGGTCACCCCTTCAGTCACCGTTGCGCAGAGATCACCGGCATGACACGGAACTCCGTCCGCGTTGTCAACGACACGCACGCAGGCGCCTCGAACAGGAACAGCCGAGAAGATCCGCGCCACCCCGACCGCTACCGACTCGGCGGAGGTGTGGTCGCTGACAATCAGTCAGGAGGATCGGTGCCTTGGTTCGGCGTCTTGCTGTTCTGTGATCCAGCGATCGAGGTCCTCGATGCGGTACATGACTCGGCGCCCCACCCGGAAGCCGTCTGGGCCGATACCTAGGTGCCGCCAGTACCGCAAGGTGGCCACTGGAGTCCGGAGGATGTCCGCAGCTTCTGTCAGTGTGAGGAGTTGGTCGTGCACCGGTGGCTTCGCGGTGCGTGCCTGCTCCATGATCAGGCCCGTGTCCCTAGCGGGATCCGGGTGCAGGTGGCGGAGCCCGGTCTGACTGGGCGGATGTGTGTACGCCTGCTTCCGTATCCGGTCGTTCTTCCGATGGTGGTCAACGGTTTGTCCATGACATTCCTTCTTCACTGTCAGCGGCCACTGTGCTGTCGTGGCACCGAATGGCTTCGTGCCAGCGGGTTACTTCCGCAAGTAGCCGGCTGGAGATGTGTGTCACTTCTGCGCCGGACAGGTGGGCGGCCGGATCCAGCTGGAGGCTTGCGCTGGAGGTGACCACTAGCAGGCTTGGCCAGCATCCGAGGATCGGTTCGTGGCCGACGGCACGTAAACGGTCCAGGGTTAAGGCCACATGGATGCGCGACGCGGCCAGGACAGTCATTGGACTGCCTCGCCGCACCGGCTCCGCCGTCGCGGGACATGTTCGTCCCAGCTCCTGGTGCGCAGGGCAACAGCTCCGACCAAGAGTGCAGGTTGTGGTTTCATGTCGCCTACGCTGCTCGGCTACCTCCCGTTTTCCTCCCGTCTTGGGTTCCGACCGTCACCTTCGGGTGGTCATGATGAGGCTGTTTGACGTAAACGGGCAGGTCAGAGATACGGGAGGTCGCCACGGCCAAGGCGGCGGGAGGGCTCCGATGAGGTGTCGGCCGCGGCTGACGGGAGGTGCCTGGATGGCCCCGGGAGGTCATCCTCGCGGTACGGGAGGTCATCCTCGCGGTACGGGAGATCGTCCGATTGGGTACGGGAACTGAGGTCGGTGTTGAGGACTGCGATGCTGGAGGCGGCGGCGTTGCTCTTTTCCATGCGCGGGCCCTGTAACGAAGCGGCCAATGGGGCCGCACGCCCGCGTTGTTGTCAGCTCGAACGGGCCGTTCGTTCTGCGGTAAACATCGGGTACACACCGCAGCCGTAAACCGTCGAAGTCGATCAACGTTCCCCAACGTCCCGTTCGAATGCACACCCTTGTAGTAACACGACCCCAACACTGTGATCCTGCGTTTCCGCAGGTCACACGGCATTTCCAGGCGATCGTGTGCCCATCATCTTCGGAAGTCCGGTCTTAGAGCGGGTCGCTGGGTTCGGGCCGGTTCTCGTCGGCGAAGGTCAGTTACGGGACAAGAGAACTCATTGTGGGGCGGCTGTAGAGGTCGGTGAAAAGGACGCCTCCTCATTGGGAGGGTCGAGCCTGATGACCTGCTCAGCCGCCGCCTCGACGCTCGCTCGCGTGTACAGCAACGGAAAGGCCTTCCCCTCGGCCCATGCCTCGAACAGGTCTGTGTAGTGCGGGTCGTCCAGGCGACCCGACTGCCCGGGCGCGTTCATCGCAAGCGAGTCGTCCCAGTTGCCAACGTCGATGGCGATGCGGAATGTTGAACCAGCGCTCTGTACG
>JACCUM010000312.1 GCA_013811805.1 Geodermatophilaceae bacterium
GGTCTGGTCGACCCAGGCGAGCTCCCGGCGCCGAGGCGCCACCGCGTCCGCATCGGTGAGTGCTTGTAGCGCTGCAACCGGGGGGCGTCGACCTTGCCGGACCTCACTGATGACTGTCGTGATGTGCTCGCGTAGGGCGAGAATCTCGCCGAGACCGGTGGGCGTGATCTGATCGGGTTCGGCGGACAGTCGGTGGGCTTGGAGGGCCAACCAAGCCTTCAGTCCGCGGCTGGTGGCTAGCAGGTCCACGGTTCCATCGGGCGTGTTCGGGCGGGTGTTGACCAGATCCAGTGCCAGCGGCTCATCCACGAGCGGGAACGTGACCGTCTCCATGGTGCTAATGCTACTACGACACCTTGACACGTTAGGTCACAGCAGCTATACCTAATGCCATGATGCAGGCAGAAGGCATGTGAGATGGCCGCATTGGATGTACCCCGCAGCGTGCATCGCTACGTCGAGGTGGACGGGTTGCGGATCTTCTACCGCGAGACCGGGACGCCTGGCGCGCCGACGATGCTGTTGCTGCACGGCTTCCCATCCGCCTCGCATCAGTTCCGTCGCCTGATCGACGCCTTGGGGCGGCGTTACCGGCTGATCGCCCCGGACTACCCGGGCTTCGGCTACAGCGATGCGCCCGACTCGACCAGCACCGGTGGTGGGTTCTCCTACACCTTCGAACGGCTCGCCGATGTCATCGAGGGGTTTTGCGAGCAACTCGAGCTGTCCCGGTTCGTGGCCTATGTCTTCGATTTCGGCGGGCCGGTCGGGATGCGCCTGGCCGCCCGGCACCCGGAATGGATCGCCGGGCTCGTGGTGCAGAACGCCAACGCCTACGAGGAAGGTCTGTCGGAGATGGCCCGTGGGCTCGCCAGTCTACGCGGCATTGTCGACGGGGACGCTGACAAGGTGCGGACCGCGCTGACCCTGGCCGCGACTCGGGGCCAATACTTGAAGGGAGTCAGTGACCCCGACGCGATCGCCCCCGACGGGTGGACGCTAGATCAGCACTTCCTGGACCTGCCTGGCCGCAAGCAGGTTCAGGTTGACCTGGCCTTCGACTACCACACCAACATCGCCCGCTACCCCCAATGGCAGGCCTGGCTGCGCGAACATCAGCCGCCCACCCTCGTCCTCTGGGGCCGGGAGGACCCGTTCTTTGTCGAGGCCGGAGCCCACGCCTACCGCCGCGACCTTCCCGACGCCGAGCTTCGGCTGTTCGACACCGGGCACTTCGCCCTGGAAGAGAACCTGCCCGAGATGGCAGGGCTCATCGCAGGCTTCCTCGATCGCACCTGGCACTGACCCTGTCGCAGCGCGAGCAATGACCGGGCGGCCATCGCCTGTGTCCGGAAAACAGATCGCCGTCGCTTCACCCCGGCCGCGGGAAATGGATCATCATGACCACCACAGCACCACTCAAGATCGCCGTGCTCGGGGCATCCGGCCACCTTGGCCGTGTGATCACCGAGGAAGCCGTCTCTCGCGGCCACCACGTCACCGCCGTGGCACGGGGGGTCGAACGACTCAGGAATCTAGGAGCGGCGGCCGCCATCGGCGCTGATCTGCGCGACGCCCAGGCACTGGCCGACACCGTCGCCGGGCACGACGCGGTGATCGCCGCCCTGGCCGGACGTGGCCCCGGGCAGGCCCGAACCGTCCCCGACATCGCCCGACTGCTCCTGCAGGTCCTTCCCTATGTCGGGGTCGATCGGCTCGTGTTCGTAGGTGGCGGCGGCAGTCTCGAAGCTGCTCCAGGAAAACGCTTCATGGACGACCCCCACTTCCCCGAGCAGTACAAGCAAGAGGCCGTGGCCGCCGCCGATGCTCTGGACATCTTCCGCTCATCAACCAGCGACCTGAAATGGACCTTTGCCAGTCCGCCCCCGATGTATCTCACCGGCGGTGACCGCACCGGCGTCTACCGGGCCGAGGCTACCGATCGGCCGATCCTCGACAACAGCGGCGAGAGCAGGATCAGCGTGGCCGACCTCGCCTGCGCTGTCGTCGACTCTGTAGAACACGCGACCTTCGTTGGCCAGCGCTTCACCGCCGCCTACTGACCGGCTTGAGGCCGCTCCGAGCTGCCAAACCATGCGATTCAGCCACGCCCGACCATCCCGAGTGATGACCTCCCCGACCGCCCGGTCCCAGCTGAGCCGATCTAACTGATCATCCAGGCCAGAGCCCTCCGGCAATCGAGACCCCAGCGGCCGCGCCCGGCCATACCGCCGGTCGTGTCGCGGGCGTGACGGGCAGTACCGGGTGCCGCTCACCGGTATGCGCCGCACCAGCCGACCCACCCGAGCCGCACCTGCCCCCGCGACATCGGGCGCACCGGCCGCGACGCCGGCTCCGCCGGACTCGGCGCGGGTGTACCGGGGTCGGCAGGTCGCGTTGCCGCTGGGTCGGGACTGGCCGGAGAACCGCCCGGTCCTGGGCCGAGACGGGCACTACCGGCTGCCCATCCCGGTCACCCGCCAACCCCGGCAAGGCGGCGCCGCGCCACCGCCGGCACGGTCCCCCGCCGCTGGAACCCGGAGCCGGCAGTTGGTGTTGATGAACCGCTCCGGGCGCATCCCCCCGACGCTAGGAGGTGGCCGGCGGTGAGTGCCCCGG